>CBDEJQ010000018.1:0-54860 GCA_965240135.1 uncultured Candidatus Saccharibacteria bacterium | reverse complement strand
CATTCCGAACACAGAAGTTAAGCTCCCCAGCGGCGATTATACTGCGAAAGTGGGAAACTAGCACGGTGCCGAATTATAAGAAAGCCATCCTAATAGGGTGGCTTTCTTCTTTGTCTTAAAACGTTTGTGGTATGTTTTGGTGGGTGATAGAATATAAGTATGTGTATAGTGTGTAGGGTGGCTACTGGCGGTATGGCGATTGCTGTTGCTTTAACGCCAACGGTTAATATAACAGCACCCAATGAGAATAAGAGTGATGCGAAGAAGGCGATTAGTGCTAAAATTTTCTCTGAAATAAAATCTCCATCATCACTATCCAGCTTTAAGGTGTCGGATATTCAGACTCCAGATTGGCACTCCGCATCTCAATCGTCAAAAAAATCAAATTCTGGAATGAAAAAAGAAGTCACATACACAATATCAACAAAGGGCAATGTCCGATCAAACTTGTCTGAATTCTCGAAACAGGTAAATGAAACCTTAAACGACAATCGAGGTTGGGCGCGTATGGGGATTGTTTTTAAAGAGGTGAAAGAGGGTGGAAGTTTCAATTTAGTTCTGTCGCAAGCTGAATTGATGTCCTCATTCTCGTCAGGCTGTGACGCGGATTGGAGCTGTCGAGTTGGGTCTTCTGTCATTATCAATGATAATCGATGGTCTGGCGCAACTACAGCGTGGAATAAGGCGGGTGGTGATATTCGTAATTATCGACATATGGTAATCAATCATGAAGTTGGGCATTGGTTGGGACATGGGCATTTGAATTGTTCTGGGGTTAATAATCCAGCGGCGGTTATGCAGCAGCAGTCAATTGATTTACAGGGGTGCACGTTTAATCCTTGGCCACTTGATAGTGAATTATGGTCAACTACGCTGGGGATAGAACTATGAAATTGATAAAAAATCATCGCACACTTAAATTGGCTATTGTCATAAGTTTTATAACACTGATAATGATATTGGCGTATGGGTTCATGAGTTGGAAATCTTGGGAAAACGTTCAAAGCGTAACAAAAAATACTAATGAAGCAGAGAGCTCGCTGTTTATTAATTTGCAAAAAGACAAATTATCCGCTGAAAAATCGAACGAATATTTGGCTGATTTAAAAAATAAACGCCAAAGCTGCGATGTGGTATTTTTTATATCTTGGCAGAAGAACATTAATGCTAGATTTAAAAAGTATTCGGAAGAATGCAATAAATCAGTAGAGAAGATGAACCGAACTATACAGAGTATAGATAAGATTGTCAGCTTTATGGAGTTTGATAAGGAATTGAGCGGTGAAATACGTACGGTGTCAGATAAGCTATCGAAGACCAAGCAAAATGACTTTATTGCTATGGAGAAAATATGGACTGGCGCAAAGAAGAGGTTGGAATCTAGAGAAGATGAGTCTGATTTACGTAAGTTAGTGATGAAGAGAATAGATGCTATTTTATTGGCTGTGCGTGATTTAAAGTCGGCTAACGGAAAGAAAGACAGCGACCAGTTTACTATAGCCAGGGATAAATTTACTGTGGCTATTAACGCTTGGATTGGTTTGCAGAATGAGTTAACGCAAGAATCTCAGCTTAGAATAGACAATCTATTAAGAGAGTTTTAGAATAAATCTGCAATAAAAAATATCCCTCTATGTGATGGGATATTTTTCTTCTCGAATCTCGCAGAAAACGAGAATTTTTTGTGGTGGAACTCATAATTTCTAAAGCTCCAACAGGTGCCGTCAGTAACTGACTTTATTAGTATAGCTAACGCGTCAGTAAAATGCAATATTTTATTCACAATAAAAAACTACTTATGTAAATATTGACAAAGCGTTAGTTATATGCTAGCATATAAACATAACACATATCATGTGTGATATATAAAGGTGAGGGTTTCCATTTAAATTTATGTGGAAATCTTTTTTAAAAATGGAGGAAAACCTTCCTATGGCAGGAACAAAGGCTGGCGGCTTAAAGGCTGCTCAAAAAAATCTAGCTCGCGATCCAGATTTTTATGCAAAAATCGGACGTAAGGGCGGTAAAAACGGTCGAACTGGTGGCTTTGCTGCAAATCCAGCTTTGGCTCGTATCGCTGGTGCTAAGGGCGGACGCATTTCACGCCGTGCTAAGAAGACAGTACAAAAAATTGCAGAATAAGACCGCTCCAATCTCTTAAAATTAGCCTCCGTATGAGAGGCTTATTTTATTTGATATCTTTTAAGCTGACAGGATTTTGCTTGATTTACACGCCATTCTGAATGGCAATTAATACACCTGTAAGATGAGGAAGTGGCCTGTAATCCAACTGCGCCACACTGAGGGCAAAGACTGCGTTTATGTAGCCAGTCCCTGTAACTATCCAAAGAATCTTGAATATTATCGTCGTCCATACTGAGTGTTAAGCCGTATTTTGGAGCCAAAGTATCAACGGCGTACTCCCAGGCGGATCTTTCCATTTCGATCAGCTGGACATCATATTGATAATTTTTATGACCAAGTTTAGCGTGGGCGATTTCGTGTAAAAGTTGCACTAAGTCTTCTTGCGAATCTAATTTTTCGTAATAGACTGTTTGCAAATTAGGGTTCCAGGAAAATGCTTCACCCTTATTGAATTGCAGTTCTGGAAAGTCGTGTTCAATTTGAGGCAAGCTGACTGATGGCATTGTCGTAGCATCCGTATAATACAATTTCTTCTGGGTTGGGAGCGCTGATTATTTTTGGTACTGATATGGCGGCGGGTAAGTTTTCTGCCAGAAGACCGCTTAAAATATCTGAAAAATAGGATGTGAATACTCCCACGCTTCCGCCAATAATAACGACATCTGGTTGCGTAAAGGCTATGAGGGGTTGCAATCCAGCTTTTATCCTATTAGCAACCTCTTCCCAGACTTCCAGGGGGGTATCTGATGATAATTCGCCAAAAATTCTCTGTAAAACTCTACCCGCAGCAATCTCTTCCCAAGTGGTAATCTTGCCATTGTAATTCAAGGACATGTGTCCGCCTTCGCAATCGCTAAGCTCTTTATGTAGATTCCCATTCAGGATTAGGGAAGTGCCAACGCCGGTCCCTAGGGTGATATATAGACCGCATCTGGGAGTTTTGGGTAATCTGAGCATGCTTGCCAGTCCTGCCATATTGGCATCATTTGCAATGAATATTGGTATATTAGGAAAATATCGGGAAAGTAGCTCACGGATAGGTTGATTTTTCCAACCGAGATTTTGACACCACACCGCCACGCCGTCTTTAACTACTCCTGGCAGAGCCACAGAAATTGCGTCAATCGGCTTATCGTTCGTAATCAGGTGAGTTTGATCGGCGACGCGTTGAATATATTGGTCTACGTTTTTAGGGGTGGGGAACTTAATGATATGCTTAGGATTTTTTTCCTTGTCAAAGCTGGCTACTAATGTTTTGGTCCCACCTGTGTCAACCGTAATAATCATATATTTATTATATCACTAGCTTTACTTATAAGAGGTCATTATGATATAATAAAGAAAATTTGAGTGGAGATATAATATGAAGCGAGTAAATCAGGCTGGATCAATTGGAATTTTTGTAATAGTAGGTGCTATTTTAGTGGCTATATCTTTGGCCGTTCTTTACGGAATTAGGCAGAATAATTTGTCACAAGATGGATCACCAATTTCTAGCGATTTGGTAGCATCAGAGAATAGCAATAAGAATTCACAGAACAACAGCACATCTCAGCAGTCTACAGATCAAAAAACGAATAGTCAGTCGGGTGGAAGAGGTGAGGCGCGAACCGACGTGAAGACTGAAGAATCAAAAAAGACAACTCCTGCGCCTGAATCTTCTCAGTCTCAACAATCACCATCATCTACAACGCCGGCTCCTTCTACTCCTTCTAAGCAATCTGATAAAGGATTACCAAAAACTGGACCAGAAGATGTGGCTATTTCTGCAGTGGCTTTTGGTATTTTGGCGTTTTTGACGGTGGCTTATCAGCGATCTCGCTATCTGATCTAGCTTTGACTTCTATCTATCTGTTGTGATATAATTGTGATAATCTGTGGGGATATTTTTATTATGTCCCTGAAGAATAATATCAATTTTAAGGAAGGGGTCTTTAGAAGACTTATGGCAGATGCCAAAATTACAATGGATGACCTGCTGGCTCAAGCAGGCGATAGTGTTAAACAACTTACTGTCGGTGAAACAGTTGACGGTACTGTTTTATCAGTAAAGAAGCACGAAATTTTAATCGATTTAGGACCTTTGGGCGTTGGTTTGGTTCCACGCCGCGAAGTTAGCCTTTCAAAGAACTACAATGTTGGCGATTCAGTAATTGCTAGCGTAATTGATACCGAATTGGAAGACGGTTATTCGTTACTTTCATTGCGCAAGGCTGCGAAAGATCGTGGTTGGGATGAAGTTATGGCTAAATTGGAATCTGGTGAAATCATCACCGTTGTACCATACGACGCTAACCGTGGTGGACTACTAGTTGAATACGAAGGTATTCGCGGATTCTTGCCGGTATCGCAATTGTCAGCTGAACACTATCCTCGTGTAGGTTCTAGCGACAAGGACGAAATCTTGCAACGATTGAACAGCTTGGTAAAGAAGGATATCAAGGCGCGAATCTTGGATGCTGACCGCAAAGCTAACAAATTGATCTTCTCTGAAAAAGAGGCGGTTAAAGAAGGCTTGGCAGAGCGATTCCAGAAGTTGGCAATCGGCGACACGGTTACGGGTGTTGTTACGGGTGTTGTCGACTTTGGCGTGTTCGTTAACGTTGAAGGTATTGAAGGTTTGATTCACATCTCAGAAATTAGCTGGGAGCGTGTCAATAACCCATCTGACTACGTAAAGGTTGGTCAAACTATCGAAGCTAAGATTATTGCAATCGACAAAGAGCGCTTGAGCTTGAGTATGAAGCAATTGACCAAAGATCCATGGTTGGATGAAGTTGAGCAATTTAAGCCTGGCGAGAAAGTTGAGGGAACTGTAACTCGAATTACTCCATTTGGCGCATTCGTACAGTTGAGCCCAGCGGTTGAAGCTTTGGTTCACGTGTCAGAGCTTGGCGGTGACGGTACTGATCCTGAAAAGGTATTTACGTTGAATGAGCGTAAAGAATTTACAGTTTTGGATATAGATAAGGAAAATCGTAAGATTTCTCTTTCACTCGGCAAATCATCAAAGAAAAAATAATACAAATCCCCTGAAGCGTAGTTACGCCCAGAGGTGAGAGGAGCTTATTATGGCAGAAAAAATCGTCAATATTGCGGATTCGGTAACGGTTGGCGAGTTGGCCGAAACTCTGGGATTGTCAGTAACTACGCTGATTGGTGAATTGTTTAAGAACGGAATCGCTGCGACAATTAATCAGCGACTAGATTTTGAGACTGCACAGATTATTGTTGAAGAGTTGGGGCTGGATGTGCAGCTGAAGCGAAAGACGGTTTCTGCGGAAATTCATCACCATGCGCACAAATTATCAGACAAGGCGGTTCCTCGTCCGCCAATTGTGGCTGTGATGGGGCATGTTGACCACGGTAAAACGAGTTTATTAGACGCGATTCTTGATAAGAAAACAGCGGCCAGTGAAGCCGGAGGAATTACTCAGCATATTAGCGCTTATCAAGCTCAGCGTAACGGACGGACTATCACGTTATTGGATACTCCAGGTCACGAGGCCTTTGCGGCGTTGAGGCAGCACGGAGCTACGCTTACAGACGTGGTTATTATCGTGGTGGCGGCGGATGATGGAGTTAAACCTCAGACTGTTGAAGCTATTCGATTTGCCAGGTCAGCTAACGCTAAAATTGTGGTAGCAATTAATAAGATTGACAAAGAGGCGGCTAATCCGCAACTGGTAAAGACTCAATTGGCGTCTGAGCATGGTTTGAACCCTGAAGAGTGGGGTGGCGACACTGTGATGGTTGAGGTTAGTGCAAAAACTGGTCAGAACTTAGACAAGCTTTTGGATATGGTCTTATTGGTGGCGGATATGGAAGATTTGCGCGCAGATGAAGATGTTCCAGCCGAAGGTTTGGTTATTGAGGCACACATGGAAACTGGTCGTGGCGCCGTAGTTGGCTTGTTGGTGGAGAATGGTCATTTGAGACCTGGTCATTATTTGGTTGCTGGGACGGCTTACGGGCGAGTCCGAACACTTCAAGATTTTCGCGGTAAAGCCGTTAAAGATGCCGGTCCAAGTATGCCAGTGAATATGACCGGATTTAAGGAATTGCCGCAATTCGGTGATGGATTTGAGATTGCGAAGAGTGAAAAAGAAGCTCGCAATTTGGCGCAAAAGGCTAAAATTGAACAGGAGAAAATGGCAGCCACAACTAATGTTACTGGCGCAGATATTCTTAAGATGATGAATCGAAAGCTTGATGCGGAAGAATTTAACGTAATCGTTAAGGCTGACGTTCAGGGTTCGGTAACGTCTGTGGTTGATAGTTTGAAGCTGATTGACACGAATGGCGAAGTTGAGCTTCATGTTGTTGGAACTGGTGTTGGCAATATTTCCGAGAACGATATTCATTTGGCGGTTGGCGAAAATACGGTGATTTATGGCTTTAATGTCGATTTGCCACCGGCAGTTAAGCGATTAGCGGCGCGTGAACACGTGGAAGTGCGGATTTTTAAGGTAATTTATGAACTATTGGATGATGCTAAGGCTTCAATGGAGGCTTTGTTAGCGCCAGAAATCGTTGAAACTGAAATTGGCGAGTTGGAAATTAAGGGCGTGTTTAGGACGATGCGCGAAGAAGTAATCGCTGGTGGTGAAGTGAAGCACGGTAAAGTCGCTAAGGACTTGCTGGCGCGCGTAAAACGTGGCGGAGAGCAAATTGCTGAAGTGGAAGTTTCTTCTGTGCAGCGTCAGCAACAAGAAGCAAAAGAGGTCTTTGAAGGTGAAATGTGCGGACTGAGTCTTAGGACGAAGAAAAAGATTACCTTAGAAATTGGTGACAAGCTGGAGTTCTTTACCAGGGAATTAGTGAAGAAGACACTGGGGTAGATTGCTCTAAGTATTGACTTTTTTATGTATTTATGATAGTATCTTAAGTATACATAAGTTTATTGCCATTCTGCGTGCAGAAGGCGAAAGGAAACCACCACAAAATGAGCAAAACACCCGAAGGAAGTCCATCCAGAGTAGACGTCAAAAACAATACACCCGAAGGAAGTCCGTCCATTGCGGGCGTCGAAAACAATTCCAAGAAGTTGTCTGTTGTATTTGAAAAAATGGGTCAGGTTGCAGCGAAAGCAGTTCATGTAATAAGAGAAGCGTATGCTGCTGAACGTATAGATGTGGACGCAAAAAGGCCTGAAAATGATGAGGGAGTGATGGAAAGGCTTGGTTTTCCTGGTAATACCGAAAATTCAACTGGAGCTTCAGAAGGCTCTACTGATACCTCAAAACCTGGCGCGAATAAACCAGATGCTAAAAAGAGTAAGGCTGATGCTTCTCAAGGAAAGAATGCTGGTGAGGGTACTAAAAGCACTTCAGAAAAGCAGGATTCTAATGCGAAACCAGATGCTAAAAAGAGTAAGGCTGATGCTTCTCAAGGAAAGCAGGCTCCTGACGCTGCTAAGGATTTCATGAGTGGCTTTCTTGATAGAATTAAGCAAGATCAAGGATCTAGTGCCGCTGAGTCAAGCAAAGACAAGCAAGATAAAGATTCAAATCCTAACACTGGAGAGGCTCAGACAAAAGAGCCAAGCCCAGAAAAGCGTGAAGCTGCTGATGAGCTTGAGAAGGCTAAAGATAGACACTCTAAAGCGAGCGCCGCCGCTAAATCGAAGAGTCCCTTTGGCAAAAAGAGGCGCCAAGCTGAATTAAAGGCCGCTACCGAACAATTGAAAAAGAGCGAATTGTTAGATAAAGCTGCTGATAAGCTTGATGAGTCTCGAGAGATATACGCTGAAACGAGCGCCGCCTTTGAAACTTACTTATTCAAGGGAAAGAAACGACAAGCTGAATTAGAAGCTGCTGCCGAACAGTTGAAGCAGAGCGGATTGAAATACATGAGTCTTAAGTTTGCTGATAAAATCGAAGCAGCAAAACAGGATCCAGAAAAGCAGGCTGAATTAGCAGCGGAAATGGCTCAAGCAGCGTTTGCAAGTATGCAAGAAACCTCAAGAGTAACGACAGATAAGTATGACAGCATGCTTGATGATCGTAATATAGTTAAGAAAGCTGCCGCTAAAGTTGGTAAATTGTTTAATAGTGGTGGTAGGATTGCTCAGTGGATTAAACTGGGTGGTACTGGTCTTGGAGTAGGTACTGCTACAGGACTCTATTTTGGAGCGGCTGGATGGCCTATTACTGCGGTTGTCGGTGTTGTAACGAAATTGGGAGTTGTTGGAATAACAAAACAGGCTGTTCTGGAAGAGCATCGTGGCGAAGATCGCATAGCCGCTGATGCCCGTCTTGAAACTACAGATCCTTCATTTAAGAATACTGTGGCCAATGTGAAGATTGACGATGTTATGGAGCATGCAGTCAATGTATCAGTTGACAATCTTAAGGACATGAGTATAGAGAGGCAGGATGCCTTGTATAAGAAAGTACGAGCGTCACTTGGTAAGTATGCTGCAGGTTTTATCTTGGGTAGTGTTGTTAGTAGTCTCGCCGATTACTTGTGGGATAACTCTGCGCATGCTACTGGAGCTGAAAGTCAAAAGGCTTCTACAACATCTTCACAATCTGGTAGTGGGCAAGTACCACAGCAATCTGGCAGTACATCTTCTATGCACAACGTTGTAAATAGTGCTAATCTAGATACATCAAATTTCAGTTCTTACGACTATCCTTATAGCTGGGCTGCTGATAAGTTTGGTGCCGAAAACGCAATGGATAAACTTCATAATCTGGCCGATAAAGCCATGGCTAATGGTCACACCGTGGAATGGTTTAATAACCCTGACGGATCAGTTTGGATGAAAGTTGACGGATCTAGCGCTACTAAGCACGTGTTGGATGTATTGAGTAGATACGTTTAATAGATAAAATATAAAAATAAACAAGGAGATAAAAAAATGTTTGAAATTACTGACGAATTCTTAGCACAAGCTGGTTTTGGATCATTGCCTGCGGATAAAAAAGAGCAAATGAGAAAAGATGTCACTGACAGTGTACAGGATAAGATTACGAGGAAGATTTTACTGGCTGTTGGCGAAGCGAGGCTGGATGAGTTTATGAGATTACTGGATGGCGACGATGTTTCTGCAGTATTGAATTGGTGCGCAAATAATGGTGTTAATTTAGTGGAAATTGTTCAAGCCTCGATGAATGAGACTATGATTGAGCTACAAAAATTATACAATGACGCGCTGAATATGATTCGCGGATAGTAATATTAAACAGTTACTGGTATAATTTAACTTAATCATATAGACGAAAGAAAAGGAGGACTATGTTCCAACTGAATGAAGAATTTCTTAAAGAATTGGGGCTGGACCAGCTGCCGGAAGATCAGCAAAAATCGTTGTTGCAGCATATTTATAGCGAGTTAGAGCTTCGAGTTGGCGAACGATTAAGCCAGGGAATGAGCAATGCTCAGCTGGAGGAATTTGCGGGAATTATTGATAAAACTCCTGGTGCTGTAGATGATTTTCTAGCGAAACATGCGCCTAATTATCAGCAAGAACCAATGTTACAGAAAATGTCACAAGCTTCAGGTTTGCCCGCTGATGATCCGCGTCTGAAGGATGAATTTGCAGCTACTAAGTGGCTAGAGGTCAATCGACCAGATTATCGTGACGTTGTGGCTGCGGTTATGGCTGATCTTAAGAAGGAAATTATTGCCAACCGCGATGCTATTTTAGGTGGCATGAGTGCACCTTCAGCGCCGCAGCAGACTCAAAGCGACTTTGATTTGGCTGCTTAGTCAGTGAATTTAGACTTGATGACCGCGGATAAATTCTCCTGCGGTCATTGTTTTTCCGCTGGGTGCGATGAGCTCGTCGATAATTAAATAGTTGTCGTCGGCAAATTTTTTATCAAGATGAGAACTCGGAGTTTTGTCGCAATGAGATTTCGTGATGATGATATCTCGATCGTCAATTGTCATTCGGCTACGCGGAAATCCGAGGTGTGCACGGACGTGAGCTTCAGCCTCGGCGGCGGTCATACGCTCCGTATCGAGCCACGAATTGTCCTTGCTTAATAATTGGCAATATGAAGCCAGAGAATCGTCCTGTGGTGTTGGTTGAAGATTTCCATTGATGATGTTTGGCAGGTTTTTTATTAGCAGAGAAGTGCCGTCGTGGAATAACTTATCATATAATTCGAACTTTGTTTCTTTTCCAGTGAGGGCTTGTCGAGTTTGAGCGTATATGGGGCCGGCATCCATTTTACTATCAAGTTGCATTATCGATACGCCAGTTTCGGTATCTCTATTGGCTATAGCTGATTCGATAGGCGAGGGTCCTCGATATTTTGGTAGTAGAGAAGGGTGAACATTGATAATTCCCGGTGTAAATAAGTCGATAATTGACTGGGGAATGATTTTTCCGTATGCAACCAAAACTCCCGTTACTGGCTGAAGTTGTTTTATATAGTCGGTAATTTCACTGACTTTGCTTGGCTGTAAAACTGGAATATTGTGAGACTTGGCGAATGTTTTTACTGGAGGTTCAGTAAGTTTGTGTCCGCGACCGCGCTTGGTGTCGGGTTTGGTGATGACGCAAACAACGTTAAATCCCTCTTCAACGAGAGCTTCTAGGGTAATTAGGCTGTAATTTTCAGTCCCAAAGAATACTATTTTCGGCGATGTCTTTATCATAATCTAGCGGTTGCAACTCGCCTTTCTCATCGAGCGTATAAAAAGCGTTTTTATTATCCTTAATATGGTCTATAAAAACTAATCCATTACAGTGGTCTATCTCGTGCTGTAATACGCGCGCCAAAAATCCTTCGGCTTTAATTCGCACTTCTTCGCCATCTAAACCCATGGCTTTTACGCGAATTTTACTATAGCGAGGAACTTTTCCGTAAATGCTTTTAACGCTTAAGCATCCCTCAAAGTCTTCAATAATCTTGCCTTCATATTTCACGATTTCTGGATTGATAAGAGTAATGAATTCGCGAGTTGATTTTCTTTCAAAGTCAGCTCGAACAATCACGACACGCTCTAATTTGTCGACTTGCACAGCAGCCAGGGCGGCACTAATCTCGTGAGGTCTGGAATCTTCCCAGTCCAGCGCAGCTGCGGTCATTTCGTCTGCCAGTTTTACAACGTCATTAGTAACAACGTGGATTTTCGATGATTTTTGGCGAAGGTGTGGATTTGGTAATGTGATAATATCGTCTTTTGTCATTGCTATAATTATACCAGAAACTACAGTAGACTTACAGGGTCAAGCTCGTACTGCCAGTGTGATGACGGCAGGAAGTTTAAGGCGTCAAGAAGCTCTTGTCGTTTGGGACTTCTTACTACGATTTGCCATCGATATGTATCGCGGACGCGCTCATAAAAAGCGGGCGTTGGTCCAAAAACTTCAATGTTATCAAAATTGGATTTTAATAGTTCGGACAATTTTTTAGCGTTCCTTATGGCGGCGGCTTCGGTTTTATAAACGCAAGTTAGTTTTAATAAGTAAGTGAAGGGTGGAAAGTTGGTTTTTTGTCGTTGAGATATGGTTCTTTGATAAAATTCTGTGTAGTTTTGAGAGAGTCCGTTTGTGATGGACGGGTGATTTGGTTGATATGACTGGACGACGACTTCCGTTGGTGTGCTTGACCTGCCGACGCGGCCGACGACTTGGGCGAGCAATTGAAATGTTCGTTCGGGCGATGAATAGTCAGGGAGAGAAAGTCCGGTGTCAGCTTGAACGACCCCGACGACTGTTAAATGTGGTAAATCTAGTCCTTTGGCGATAACTTGCGTGCCGATAATTATATCTATTTCGCCATTTTTCAGTTCATCATAACGCTCGTCCACGGTAGCTTTCAAATCGGTGTCTTTATCAAATCGAGCAATTTTTTTGTTCGGGAATAACCTCTGTAATTCGTCTTCAATTCGCTTAGTTCCGATACCTTTGTGGATGATGTCGGCGTTTTTACATTCAGGACAACTAGTAGGAACTTTGGTCGAAAAACCGCAAATGTGGCATGACAATTTATGACTATCCGCGTGCAGAGTGAGTGGAATAAAACAGCGTGGACAACCAGCCTGCCAGCCGCAGTTATCACATAATGTGATTGATGCTGTGCCGCGTCGATTGTGAAAAATAAGAACTTGCTCATTTTTTGATAACGCTGTGTTTATAGATTTCAGAAGTGGGTCAGAGAGGAATTGATGTTGAGTAAAATTGTTGCGCTTTGTCATGTCGACCAGCGTCACGTTAGGACGAACGGTGTCTGGTCTTGCTGGTTTTGTCATTGTAATGATTGGCGTGTTTGATTTTTTTGCAACGTAATAGTCGGCAACTGCTGGAGTAGCACTACCTAGAATTAGCTTGCCGCGGTGTTGATTCGTAAGGACTGAGGCGACGCGAAGAGCTGAATATCGAGGGGACTGCTCCTGCTTGAAGCTCGGTTCGTGACACTCGTCAATTACCACAAGTCCGAGCTGTTGCACGGGCATGAAAAGAGCAGATCGCGGACCGATGATTACTACCGGATCGTTTGAGCTGATGACTCTTTTCCAGATTGCATATCGTTGAGCTTCGGTTTGTTTGGAATGGGTAACTATGACATTTGGTAGATGAGCGGAAAATTCGGCAACTAGTTGCGAGGTTAGGGCAATTTCGGGGACTAAAATTATCGCCGATCGCTCTTCTTTTAAGGCTTGTTTTACGGCTTCTATGTATACTAGAGTTTTTCCTGAGCCAGTTACGCCGTGTAAAAGTACTGTTCCGGAATGGAAACTTTCGATGGTCTGGAGAGCTGCTTTTTGCTCATCAGTGAATACATTTTTTGTTCGATTTTCTACTGGATTAACTGAGGTAGACTGGTTAATTGAGCGACGTTTTTTGGATAATCCGCTGGGTAAAATTGTTTGCCAAACGGTCGCTTGGTGTGTGGCGTAATATTTACTCATCCATATGGCGGTCTGAACGAGTTCGATTGGCAAGGGATATTCTTCGACGATTTTACTAATTGGCTTGACTTCAAAATCGGGCTGGCGAACTTCTTGTAGAACTACGCCAATAGCATTAATTTTGCCGATTTCTATAGCAACAATCATTCCGGTCGGCAGTCTTTCCTCTGAAGAATACGTAAACGAACTCGCGTCGGCGCGGACGATTCTTGTTGGCGAAACCAAATAGTAATGCATGTTCATATTATATCGCGAAAAAAATGCTAAAATAAGCATATGTATTTTGAGAGTCGTTCGCAGGCTGGGGCAATTCTGGCTGATCAAGTACTGGAAAAGTATCGCTATGAAAACTGCGCGGTGGTTGCAATTGGCGAAGGTGGCGTGTTGGTTGGTGAGCAAATTGCAGTGAAGCTTCACTGTGTTCTTATGATGCTGCTTAGCGAAGGGATTGAGATCCCCGGGGAAAGTTTAAGCATTGGAGCGATGTCGCAGTCTGGGCAATTTACGTACAATAGTCAATTTTCCGACGGTGAGATTAATGAATATACTAGTGAATTTCACGGTTATCTGGAAGAAAAAAAGCGTGAGGCTCATCAGAAAATGAATAGACTTTTGGGCGATGGCGGAATTATTGATAAGGATATGCTAAAGGATCGGGTGGTGATTTTGGCGAGTGATGGTTTTGGTGATGATTTATCGGTTTTGGACGTGGCTTTGAGTTTTCTGAAGTCAGTTCGGATTGAGAAATTAGTGATTGCGGTGCCGTTTTGTGGCGTGGCGGCGGTGGATAAATTGCATATGACAGTTGATGAAATGCATATCTTGGATGTGAAGGAGAATTTTATGGGATTAAATCATTATTATGAGGATAATACATTGCCGTCCAAAGAGAAAACGATAGCGAAAATTAATCAGGTTATTTTGAATTGGAAGTAAAAAACTTGTCGGGTGTTGTAAAATTGTGATAAACTTTAATTAAGAAAGATGCGTTAGGGAGGTTATGTTAGACGTTTTTATTACATCTAGGGTGCGGCGAAAAATTGTAGTAGTATACGCTAAGTATCCTGATTTTCACACACATGTTCGTGGGTTGGCAAAGCTAATTAAGGAAGATCCTGGAAATATTCAACGAGAATTGAAGCGGCTAGAAAAGGTTGGATTTTTGCAGAGTGAAAAGCAGGGCAACTCACGTACGTATTTCACTAATAAACAATTCCCAATTTTTAAGGAATTGCAAAGTATGGTGATTAAATCTCAGCAATATTCAGCGCGATCAAAGCGCGGCATGGCTGATAAAGACTAATGACATTATTTGAGAAAATTTTAGCGGCTCGAGGCTTGACTACGCGTGCGGCGCGTGAGGAATTTTTGCATCCGAATTATGCGTCAGTAAAGCACGATCCGTTTTTATTGCCAGATATGAGAAAAGCGGTGGACCGCTTGAAAAAGGCGCACGCTAAAGGTGAAAAAATTGTTATTTACGGCGATTACGATATTGACGGGCTGAGTGCAACGGCAATTTTACTGGATGCGTTTGGCAAGTTTGGCTTTAAGGAAGTTGGTGCATTTATTCCGAATCGGTTTGTTGAAGGTTACGGAATGACGATGGGCGCCGTTGATAAGGTGCGAAATATGGGCGCGGATTTAATTGTCACGGTTGATACGGGAAGTTTATGCCACGCGGAAATTGAATATGCGTCAAGTCTAGGGATTGATACGGTGGTGACTGATCACCATAATGTTGCTGAGACTCCACCGCCGAGTGTTGCTGCGGTCAATCCGAAGTTTCCTGGTCATAAATATCCGTTCCGCGATTTGTGCGGTGCGGGTGTGGCGTTTAAACTGGTTCAGGCTTTGCAAACTGAACTGAATGGGTTGCCGGATGGTTACGAGAAGTGGCTATTGGATCTGGTGGCGCTAGGGACGGTTTGCGACATAGTTACGCTGGCGGATGAAAATAGGGCGAATGTCTATTGGGGCTTGGAAGTTTTGAAAAAGCAGAGGCGTCCTGGTTTGAAGGCATTGATGTCAGTGGCGGGAATTGAGCCGGAGAAGGTTAATGCTAGGCATTTGGGATTTGGCTTGGGGCCGCGAATGAATGCAGCGGGCAGGCTGGAGACGGCGCAATATGCTCTGGACATGCTGACGGCGAGTGACGGACTGGAGGCGTTGGAGGCTAGCGAAAAATTGGAAGAATTAAATATCAAACGTCGCAGAATTCAGGACGAGATTTTTGATGAAGCTTGCCAACAGGCGGACAATATGACTGATGATCGGGTTTTGGTGGTGAATAGCGGTAATTGGAATCACGGAGTTATCGGAATTGTGGCGTCGAAGTTGGTTGAGAAATATAAGAAGCCAGTTTTTATAATTGGCGAGCGTGGCGATGAGGCTACGGGTTCGGCGCGAAGTTTTGGCGATTTTTCCGCGGCTGACGCGGTTCGTGCGTCTGACGACATCATTATTAAAGGTGGTGGTCATGGGGCAGCAGCTGGCGTGACGTTGGCGACCGAGAGAATTGACGATTTTAGACGACGAGTGAATGAGTTTTACGATTCGCTGCAATTAAAAAATCAGGAATTATATTTGTTGCCGAGGGCTGATGTTGAGATTGACGATTTTTCGGAAATTAATGAGGAGCTGATTGATAATTTGGCAAAGATGGAGCCGTTTGGCAATGGTAACGCGGAGCCTATATTGAAGATAACCAAAGCGACGGTTTTGAGCGTGAGGAGAATGGGTGCGGATGGGCAACATGTGAAATTGACCTTGCGCGATAAGAATGACGTTGCGTTGCAGATGCTGGCTTTTAATGCGCCAGAAGAATTTTTCCGTGAAGTGGGCGACGAAGTGTCTGCTTGGTTCCAGCCGACCGTAAATGAATGGCAGGGGATGAAGTCAGTTGAAGGGCGATTATTACATTTGGCTTAGGTGTAATAGTTGCATTACTTGTAGAGTAGATGTATTGTTATAGTGTATTAATATTTTTGGGTGGGAGAATTTTTTGGGAGGTTTGGTATATATGGAGTTTTCTAATAGCGGCAGAGGGGAAATTATATATCAGAAAGATACACATACTAGCCTGGGGAGGGTAGCGCTAAAGTTACTGACTAATTATCACGAAGATACACGCTCGGAGCTGCCTGGCAAAGCCTTAGCGGATCTTAAAGAAGAGTATGATGACGTAGCGGGTAAACATAAGGAATTCGCTGAACATTTGAATGAAGCTTCTAGCTTGAGTTCTTTAGTAGCAGCTGCTGGTCACTTAATTTCCCTAAAGGACGTAATGTATGAGATAAATAATGGCGTTCAATTGTCTTTATCCAGTGATGCGAATGGAGAAGTTCCTGGCGATTCGGCTTTGCCAGAAAATATTCCTTGTGACCTTGCCAAAGTTAAAATTTCTGAAAATGATGATGGTACGTATACTGCCAAGATCCCTGTTACAGAACACAGATTTGACTGTAATAGGCATATACGGGCTGATGTGACCACTTATACTATTACGTTTACTCCTGATGGTGAGGTATTAAATCTCACGTCAAAGAAGGTGAAGGGATAATCTAGTTGGCAAATAATCTCTCATCTGTTATAATGTTTGCAGTATGGTACAAGTAACACGTAAAGATCAGAAGGAAGCGAACGAAAATATCATTCGTCGTTTCAACCGCAGGGTTTTGCAAAGCGGTGTTTTGGCTCGCGCTAAGAGCGTTATGCGTTTTGAAAAACCAATTTCAAAGACCGAGCGTCGTAAAAAAGCTATTATTCGCCGCGAGCGACGAGCTGAAAAAACGGCAAAAATGCGCCTAGGGGTGCGTTAATGTCTGCGCTAAAAGAGCGCATTACTAGTGAAATGAAAGCCGCTCTATTGAGCGGCGATCGTTTTCGTGGTGATGTTTTGCGTAATCTAAAGGCAGCAATCTTAAACGAAGAAGTTTCTTTGGGTAAGCGAGAAGACGGCTTGGATGATACTGAAATTGAAAAAGTTGTTGCTCGAGAAGTGAAAAAGCGCGTCGAAAGTGCGGATTTATATCGAAAGAATGACCGTGCGGAATTGGCGGAACCTGAAGAAAAAGAAGCGGAAATTTTACGAGAATTTTTGCCAGAGCAACTTGGCGAGGCGGAAATCTCGAAGATTGTAGAAGAAGTTATTGCGGGTATGGACGATGTCTCAATTCAGAAAATGGGACAAGTTATTGGCGCGGTAAAAAGTAAGGCTGGCAATGCTGCGGATGGCGCGTTGGTGGCAAAAATTGTTAAAGAAAAACTCACAAAATAGGAGGAAAAATGATTGTATTTTTTGGGCCAGCCGGTGCTGGTAAGAGTGTGCAGGGTCAGATTTTAGCGGCACGACACGGTTGGCGTTGGCTTAGTGCCGGACAGTTGTTACGCGATACTCACGATGGCGAATTGATTCATCGTATGCAATCTGGCGAACTGGTGCCGATGGAAACTATCAACGGTTTGATGGGCGAGGCTCTTAATAAAGCTAAGGATATTAATGGCGTAATTCTGGACGGCTATCCAAGGCAATTAGAGCAGGCTAAATGGCTGATTGAGTCGCGTTCACATCACGGAAAAGACGTTAAGTTGGTGATTGTGCTGGAAGTTCCGCGTGATGAAATTCTGGAGCGTTTGAGGGTTCGCGGTCGAGTTGACGACACGCCTGAAGCAATCGACAAACGACTCAGTATTTATCGAGGTGAAATTTACCCGATGTTGAATTATTTGAATGACAATGGTGTTCCAATTGTGCATATGAGCGGCGTTGGGACTGTTGGTCAAGTTCATGATGAAATCGAGAGAGAGCTGGTCAGTCGCGGTATCGTTGAGGGCGTAAAATGAGTCAATTGATTACCGGAGAAAAAACGCCGCAACAGATGAAAGATATGCGCGAGTGTGGCAAAATGCTTGCGATAATTTACGATGAATTGAAAAAATCCGTAACGGCTGGAATGAGTGAACTGGACGCTAATGATTTTGTAGCCAAGCGAATTAAAGATTTTGGCGCAGAGGCGACTTATCTTACGGACGAAGTGAAATTCCCGGGAGTGATTTGTATATCGACGAACGAACAATTGGTGCATTCTTTCCCGACCGAATATGTTTTTGAAAAGGGCGACGTGGTCAGTTTCGATTTGGTAATTGGCTATCGTGGAATGAAAACGGATAGTGCTTTTACTATGGTTGTCGATGAAGAGCCTAAGGGTGCGAAGAAACATTTATTGCACGCAACAGAACAGAGCTTATATGCGGGAATTGACGCGATAACTGGCGATGGAACGCGAGTTGGCGATATTTCAGCGGGAGTGGAAGCTGTACTGAAGAAGGCCAAACTTGGTATAATCCGTGAATTGGTTGGTCATGGCGTGGGGCTGAGTATGCATATGGAGCCAGAAATTCCGAATTACGGCAGGCGAGGAACTGGTCCGATGTTGCACGCTGGCGACACAATTGCAATTGAACCAATGGCGAGCTTGGGCGGTGAGAAAATTATCACCGACAGTGACGGCTGGACAATTAGTATGAAAGACGGCAGTCTGGGTGCGCATTTTGAGCATACGGTATTGATTACCGAAACTGGCGCTGAGATTCTGACAAAGCTTTAATTATTAATCTGAATCCAGCGATTCGTTATCGAAATCTATCTCGGCAACTATATATCGAGGACGGGTGGCAAGATCACCGCTACCCCATCCGCCAGCATAACTCGTTATGCCATGCTCGGCTTGCCAATCTAGATATGTTTTTTCACTGCATCTTAAATCGTCCATCTTTTTGCGCATCTGTTTTTGCTCGATTCCGTCATTATATACTTCAATGTAGAAAAATACTTTATTTTTGCCACATTCTCTGTACCCAATATTATTTTTTAGTGAAGAGTCCTTTGTTGGACCATTTTTTAGGGTATTTAATAAGTTGTCTGGAAGGTAATTGGCCTGATGCATAGCACGACCAATACCGCCGCCGTCAAACACTCTTACGCCTGAATCAGTATATCCTCCACCAGGACTATCATAGAATCCAAGCGGTTTATAATTTCTTAAAGGAACTTTATTTCCACCGGCTACGTATGATTTAAAAGCAGTTTCGACTTGATGTAATGTCTCTTTTGCAGCCGCGTCATACGCGTTCTCTCTGAACTTAGAATATGATATAGTGGCAATTCCCGTAAGAATACCGATAACGCAAATGCCTATAATAAGCTCGACAAGAGTAAAACCGTTTATGTTTTTCATTGTGAGGATATTGTAGCAGAAATATTTTTTGGCAGCAACAAGGTAATTCGCTTGCCAAATTATAGACATAACCTGTATAATAGAGCTTATGCAGGAGCAATCTCGATATGTGGTAGGAATTGATATTGGCACGAAAAACGTGCGCTGTGTCGTTGGTTATATTGACGCAGAAAATGGTGCGCCAAAAATTGTTGGCGTCGGTGAAACACCGAATAGCGGAATGCGAAAGGGAACCGTAACGAATTTGAGTGGTCCAGCCGAAGCTATTGATAAGGCCTTGGAGCCAGCTGAGCGAATGAGCGGTCATCAGATTAACGCAGCTACGTTGAGTATTAACGGATCTCATTTATTAAGTACAAAAGCCGACGGAATGATTACCGTTGGAACCGTTAATAATGAAGTTACGCACGATGATATATTAAGGCTGGAGGAAGTTGCTACAACTGGAAAAGTGCCACAAAATAGAGAGATTTTAGATATTATTGCGCACGCGTATAGACTGGATGGTCAAGATAATATTAAAGATCCAATTGGTATGACTGGCGCGCGTCTGGAAATTAGAGCGAATGTCGTGTCTGGTTTGGTCCCTCACATTACTAATCTACAGAAGTCGGCGGAAATGGCTAAGGTTGAGGCTGTATCTGTTGTTCCGTCAGTTTTGGCGGCAGCTCAATCCGTTCTTACGGAAAGTCAGCGCGAAAACGGTGTTGCGGTGATTGATTTTGGTGCGGCAACTACAGGAATTGCTATTTATGAAGAGGGCGATTTGCAACATCTGGCGGTTATCCCAATGGGCGGTCAGAACGTAACGAACGATTTGGCTATTGGGCTTAGGACGGATCCGGAAATTGCGGAAGTTGTGAAATTGGCACATGCGAGATTTGGTGGCGAGACTTTGGGTGAAGTTGAAACGAAGGTTGAAAAGCAGACATATAAGTTCAATCAAGAGGAAATTGATGAAATAGTTCAAGCGCGATACGAAGAGATTTTTGAGGCAATTGCTAAGGAGTTAAAGCGTGCTGGGCGATTAGGAAAGTTACCGAGCGGCGTTGTGTTGGTTGGTGGTGCGGCGAAAGTCAAGGGTATGGTGGAGTTCACGAAAGATCAATTGAGCGTGGCGGCACGCTTGGGTATTCCGGCTGGCTATAGCGGAGTTAGCGATGAAGTGAAAGGCGCGGAATTTTCGGCTGCGGTTGGTCTGATGTTGATTGATTCTATGGGTATTTCGCAGCAGGTAAAACCGATAGTTGGCGCAAATGATGTCACTAAAAAAGCTGGCGGTTTACTTAAAAATATTTTCGCTAGATTTAAATAAATGATATACTTTATGTAAGGATTAAGAGAGGGAATATATGCCGCAAATACAACCAAGTGAAGTTCAAACATTTGCCAGCATAAAGGTCGTCGGTGTCGGCGGCGCTGGTGGCTCAGCTATTAACCGAATGAAAGACGCTGGTCTAACTGGCGTTCAATTCATTGCTATGAATACGGACGCTCAGGCGTTGCATAATTCGAAGGCTGACATAAAAATTCATCTTGGTCGTGACGCAACTAATGGTTTGGGTGCTGGTGCCGACCCTACTGTTGGTGAGGCTGCAGCTAATGAATCTCGTGATGAAATTAGAGAAGCCTTAGAAGGTGCAGACATGGTATTTGTGACAATTGGTGCTGGTGGCGGAACTGGTTCTGGTGCTGGCTATGTTGTGGCAGAAGTGGCACGCGAGCTGGGTATTTTGGTGGTTGGCGTGGCAACTCGACCGTTTAGTTTTGAGGGTGAAAAGCGCCGAGTTAACGCGGATTGGGCAATTTCTCATTTGGGTCGTGAAGTTGATACCTTGATTACTATTCCAAATGACAGATTATTGCAGACGATTGATCGTCGAACTCCTCTGTTGGAAACTTTCAAAATTGCTGACGATGTTTTAAGACAGGGCGTTCAGGGTATTTCTGAGCTGATTACTGAGCATGGTTTGATTAACCTTGACTTTGCCGATGTTAAGGCGATTATGAGTAATGCTGGTTCGGCTTTGATGGGAATCGGGCGAGCGAGCGGTGATGACCGAGCGGTTCAGGCGGCGCAACAAGCTATTGAAAGTCCGCTAATTGAGGTGTCGATTGACGGCGCCAAGGGTGTGCTATTCAATGTAACTGGTGGCTACGACATGAGTATGGCGGAAATTCAGGAGGCTGCAGAAATTATTACTAGCGCTGTTAGTCCAAATGCCAACATTATTTTTGGTGCGACTTTGAAGCCGGAAATGGAAGACGAGCTGGTTATTACGGTGATTGCTACAGGTTTTGATAGCGATACATTCCGCCAGCAGGAAGTTAGCTTGACTGTGGGTGATGATACAAAACCTGCTGAAACAGAAGTTGATGATGAAATGGTTAAAAATATTGACCTAGAGTTGGATAAGGAAGAATCTGCCGAAAGTTTTGCGGCTGAGCCAGAGACTAATATTTGGGAAAATCCAACCGTTGAAGCTGATGATGATGAGGACGATACACCGGCATTTCTGAGGCGACGAAAGAAGAACAAGGAGTAGATAAAATGGTGTTTAATATCGGCAATAGTCGCGTTATTGAATCACGCGAAGTTTCTGACGGTGCCGCAATTCGACGTCGCAGGGAAACTCCAGATGGCAAGCGATTTACTACGTATGAGCGAGTTGAAAAACCGAATCTAGCGGTGATAAAGAAAAATGGCGATCGTGAGCTGTTTGACCGAGTGAAATTGGCGAATTCTACGCGTCGTTCGGTCGGAAAATTCTTTAAGTCTGACGAGGAAGTCGATAATATTATTACGGCAGTTGAAGACTCTTTATATGCGCTGGGCGAATCGGAAGTTACGTCAAAACAGATTGGTGATCAAGTTTTGGACGAGTTAGAAAAGCGCAATGAAGTGGCGTATGTTCGTTTTGCTAGCGTTTTTTACGAGTTTAAGACGCTGGATGATTTTGTGGAGATTTTGGCAAAGCGACGCAGTAAGGGCGAGCGGGAATTGTAATGCGAGTAGTTGTGATTTATCGTTCGGAAAGCGATTATGCACGCCAAGTTTCAGACTTTTTGCGTGATTTTAGCCGACAAACTGGTCAGGTTTTGGAGGAAATGAGCCCTGATTCTGCAGAAGGTAATAATTTTTGCGAAGTGTATGACATTGTGGAGTATCCAACAATTATCGCGCTGAGCGACAGTGGTCAATTGCAAAACCTTTGGCGTGGCTTGCCACTACCAACAATTAGCGAAGTGAGTTTTTATGTTTAGCAAAATCAAAAACTGGCTATTTCACGAAGATTTGAAAAAGCAAAATTTGGCGGCGTTTATAATGCTTATCGGTAGTGGGCTAGGGCTATTGGCATCATTTGTGTTGTCTATTGAATCTCTAGAATTAGCAAAAAACTCTCACGCTGTATTAAGTTGCGATTTTAGCTCGGCTCTGAGCTGTTCGGCGGTGGCGAATCATTGGTCGGCAGCTGTTTTAGGATTTCCAAACAGTTTCATCGGCGTGATGACTTTGCCTGTTATGGTGACAATTGCAGTGGCGTTATTGGCGGGAGCAAAGTTCCCGAAGTGGTTTATGCAGGCGGCGCAGGCTGGTGCTGTCATCGGAATGATATTTGCTATTTGGATGTTTTATATGAGCTACGTCGAAATTGGTGTGCTTTGTCCGTGGTGTTTGACTTTAGATCTTGGAATGCTGATGATTATGTTCGGTTTGACACGCTATAATGTTCTACAGAAAAATATCTCTTGTCGATGTATGCAGAAGGTTGTTGGTGGCGGATATGATGCGCTTGTTGTGGTATCGTTGGTTGTCGCGGTAATTGTCGCGATAATCGCCAAATTCGGCAGTCAATTGTTCTAGTTTTGCTTGCTTTATGTAAAGTGCTTATGGTATATTTATGATGTATATTTATGCTCAATTCATACCACCACTATGGAACATAATAGAACGTTATCAATAATAAAAGACCGTAAAGCCAAGAGATTTTTTGCCCTTGGCGGTTTTATTGTCGTTAGCGCAGCTTTAGGATTTATGTTTTTGAGCCCTCAGCAAAGTCGTGCGACTATTCCTAGTGGTGGCAAGCAGATTGAAGTGGGGCAAGTTTCTTATCGATTATACGAATCGTCCAATGGTATTAATCCAGGCAGTCCGCTTGCAAATACCAACACCACCGCTACATTACCAAAAGTTGGCGCCGATTTTCGACTAAGGGTTGGTCTGCAAAATAAGAGTGCATATTTTAAAAAATTAGCTGAATACGGAAGTGGGTATGAGCATAACTGCGTCATTATGTCGGATGACAGTGCTTATTGTTGGGGTAATGGTCAGTATGGAGTTCTTGGCACTAATTCAACCACCTCATCAACGGTCCCAGTATCCATATATACACAAGACGTTCTCAATGGGAAAACTATCAAACAGATTACCACTGGCTATTATCACACTTGTGCAATCGCTTCTGACAATAAAGATTATTGTTGGGGCTGGGGTACATATGGAAGACTAGGAAATAGTGGTATAGTTCAGAGGAATGCTCCATATCCAGTTAGAGAATTCGCAACCACAGTCGTCTCTCAAATTGCTGCGGGTAATGAGCATACTTGTTCTCTTAACTCGGAGGGAAATTGTACTGTTGGGGTAAAGGTATAAACGGAGAACTAGGCCGTGACGTATTCTTAGGTTCGAACACGCCAACAGCGGTTAATATGAGTAACTTTGGGACGGAATCGGTTAAACAGGTTGTTGCAGGAGATAAATTCACGTGCGCTGCGACGGTTGAAGGCAAAGCATTCTGCTGGGGGTCTAATGATAAGGGGAGGACTGGAGTAGGACTTGCTACTGTTAGAACTCAGTATCCTACTGAAGTCAAAGGTTTTAATGGGAAAAAAGTTGAGTCAATATCTGCTGGTGATTCACATGCTTGTGCTGTTATTTCTGGTGGTCAAGAAGTGTATTGTTGGGGAAAAAATGACAAGGGTCAGTTGGGTGTTACAGCGATGGGTTATAGAAATATTGCTTCAAGAGTTCCTTTTGGCAGTAGTGTCCTTTCTGGAGGGAAGACTATTAAAAATGTTTACGCTGGCAGTGAGTTCACGTGTATGGTATTAAACACTGGCGAAATTTATTGTTGGGGTGATAATTCTAATGGTCAAATGGGTAGTGGGGCTGCTACAGGATTTTTGCCCTCTCCCGTAAAAGTGAATGTCCCATTTGCTAGTTCCGGTGAAACTTCCATGTATGTAGGTAAAGACTTTTTATGTGCTTTACGTACGGGTGAGATGTATTGTTGGGGCAATAATAACAAGGGTCAGGTAGGAAATGGTCAGTCAAGCAATAGTCCTGTTACGCGCCCTACGTTAATCGCACCTCCAGGGGGAACCATTGAATCTGCGTCAATGAAGCTGCGTGTCGAATATGCAAAAAAAGGCAGTGCGGCAACTTGTTCGGCGGTAAGTAGCTCAGATTGGCAAGTCGTGACTGGAGCGTCAAAACTTGCTTATTCTGCGAGCGGTCCCGCTGACGGCGCTAATATAAATAGCAATTCAACCGATCCAGAATTGCCGGCAGGAGCTATCGCTTCTCGACCTCAAAGTATCGTGAGAAAAAGCGGAGTGACTGGAGTGTTTACGAATGCGCAAAAAATATCTGCTGGCGAAGTGGGTGTGTGGGATTTGGCGCTTGTTGATAAGGGGCTTGATAGGAACGAAAATTATTGCGTCCGCGTAGCAACCGATACGACTGCCGCTCCTGGATCTAGTATTGATAACTACACAATGTATCCAGAATTTAAGACCGCTCCTGGGTCACTAGACATTCGTTTTAGGGATAATGCTGGCGCTACAATCACGGATACTGGTACGAAGTTTGACAACTCGACTATGAGTAATAGCAGTGTAGCTACCAGCGCTCTCTTGTCCAACTCGAGCTCGAAGCAAATTGAAGTGACAAATACACAGACCAGTTCTGGGTGGAGCGTTGTGTTGTCGGCATCTGACGGTGCGACCGCCAAGTGGAAGCGAACTGGCAGCACAGAATCGTATATGTTCAACGGCACTAATGGCGATCAGGGATTTCTGTCTGTTAATTTTGGCACATCATCTGTCTTAGCTTCGGGCAATTCATTGAGCGGTTCAACTTGCCAAACATCAGGAATATCAAAGGGTGTTGATTCTCAATTTAAGGTAGGGACTGCTACGGCTAACGGCGTTACATTGATGAGCAGCAGCGGGTCAACTGGACAATTAGGGTGCGCATTTTTGCTACAGAACGTTCGATTAAACCAGACTATTCCAGCATATCAAAAACCAGGAACTTATGAATTGCCAATGACATTAACGGTAACGGCGCAATAGGGTCGAGTATGAAAAATAGAGTAAAAAAATTATTCATCGTCATAATACTACTTGCTACTTTGAGTAGTCCTTATTCGGCTTTCGCGGATTCGTCGGCTAATTCTAATTTGTCGCAAGTGATTACTGATTGCGCTCATGATTCTCTGGAAGCTGGCAGTCAGATGAATGAGTCAATTTGTCCGATTTTTCCGCCAAAATTCTCTAAGTTTGATTTGGTAAATGGGAAAGATCTGCTGGTGTATGGCGTTTATGACGCGGTCCATACGGTAGCTAATCCCGCGACGGGTCAGCACGATTTGAAGGTTGAGTTTGGTGGTAGGACTTTTGTTTTGGGACGGGATAGTGAGCTTAAAGTTAACGGAAATGTATGGGCGTTGGATTTTTCAAATTGGCAGAATAATCATCCAGGCGATAATTTTATGCCGCCAGCTCCAGAACATACCTATAACGGTCGCGTTACAACTAAACTGAAGGCTAATGCGACATCTCCGGAAGTGGTGCGGTTTGCTGATTTTTCATTTACGACTCCGAAAAAGACCATTGAAGATGTTATTGTTATTCCAAAGATTGTTAAAGAGATAAGTAGTGCTTTGGCTAATACGGGAATTAATTTATGGATGATTATGGTTGCTAGCATTGGTGTAATTGTTGCGGCGTTCATTATGTTATTTATTGTTAAAAAACAGAAAAAGAGGGATGAATGAAAAAATAACCACAGTAATTATTAGCATAATAAATTAAATCAATTAAGTAAGGAGAAAAAATGAAAAAATTAGCACTATTAATCATTGCGAGCGTAGGCGTAGTTGGTTTATTGGGATTGTATAATATGACGAACTCTTCTGTTGCTAATGCCGCAACTACCGCTAGCTCTAAGTTATCTCAGACGATTAACCCTGGGGTTTTGAGTACTGACATTCGTAATTCAAGTAATGTCGTGGTTAATAATCCAACATTTTCTATGGCAGCTAAAACCGTATCGTTTTCGCAACAGACTTCAACTGGAACATTTGGAGATAATCAGAATCGTATTTATGTTGAAAATCCGGGTGCCGCAAATAATGGCTGGACTCTGACTCTAAATGCTCTTCAGCCGGGGTCTGGTGAATGGCGTTCTGCTGGATCTGACACTTATAAATATAATGCTAATGCTACTACCGGACAATTAACAGTCAATCCTTCGGCGGGAACAATCACTCCAGTAATTGGCTCTGGTACTGGTGTATTAAAAAACGCTGCGACTGCATTTAGTGGAAGTAATCCAGTTAGATTAATGACAGCCTCAGCTAGTGCAGATAAAGTTTGGGCTGGCTATATTACGGGTATTGGATTAACTCAGGCTATTCCAGCTTCTCAGTCAGCTGGCACATATACTCTTCCAATGGTTCAGACTGTCACGGCTATTTAATAAAAAGGCTTAAATTATTAAGCGAGAATAGACATTCTGATGAGTGTCTATTCTTTTATGTGTGACATTGATATAATAAGCATAATAGGTTTTTAAGGAGGGATATGAAGAGTTTGTTGTGGGGTAAGATTATTGGAGCGGCGATGATTGCAGGGCTGATTTTGCCTGTGTCGGTGTCTGCTAATGGTATTGGTGGTCGACCAGCAAATCCTGATCCGAATAATCCCAGGACAAGCTCAATTTTCATCTATAATCTTCCTGGCGGCGCTTCGAAATCTGACCAATTGTATGTTCAAAACGGGTCTGATAAAGAAGAAACGATTGAAGTTTATTCGGTTGACGGTACAGTTACAACGACTGGTGATATGGCTTGCAAGGAGAAGTCAGAGGACAAAGTTGGTGCGGGCAAGTGGGTTTCTGTCTCTAAAAAAGAGGTGACTCTTGGCGCGAACGAGAACACGCTTGTTGATTTTACGGTAAATGTTCCAAGTAAAGCAGATGTTGGCGAGCATAATGCATGTATGGTTGTTCAGCGGAAGGTTAAGCAGGCGTCAAATAATGCTGGCGGTATTCAAGTTCAGACTCGTCAGGCTATTCGTATGGCGATAACCGTTCCTGGTGATATTCACCGCGACGTGACGATTGAGAAGTTTAACGTTAAGAATTCTAACAGTAGTCAATTGTATGAAATTGCCTTAAAAAATTCTGGCAATGTGTCGGCTGATGTTGATGTAAAGCTGGTCGTGAAAGACCCGATGGGAAATGTTGTCTATAAAAACGGTGGCGTGAATGCGATGATTGCGAATGAAACGCGGCAGTTTAATTTTGATAGCAATTTGGCGCCGTTTTGGGGCGGAAAATATAAGGTAGAACTGTCGATTTCTTATAAAAAGAAGGCTGGCGAGTGGGGAATTAGCCAGGACAAAAATGAGCTAATCACCAAAACCGCCGAGCCAAAAGAATTGTTCTTCTGGCCATCAACTACAGCGTTAATGATGATTGGCGGTGGAATACTTTTGTTCATTATTTTGATAGTGATAATTGTCATAAAATCAAAACGGAACAAAAAAACTGTTCAATTTAAAAAACGTTGAGTTTATAAAAAAAGTGATAGAATAGATGTATGAAGAAAAGTTCTCTGATTAGAGCGTTTTTGAGCATTGTAGTCGTGGCGCTCGGCGGGGTTTTACTATTGAAGAACCTCGATATTATCAACATTAGCTGGGATATTTTCTGGGGTACGGTTTGGGCTGCAGGATTTGTGTTGTCTGGGCTAGTGAATATATTCAATTATCGAAATAAAACGGCGTGGATTTGGGGATTATTGCTGGTTGCGATTGGCGTTCTGATTGGCTTCAATTCTTACGGAATAGTTGACGTTAGTATTTGGAAGGTGTTTTGGCCTGTAGTTTTGATTGCTGCTGGTCTGGCGATGATGTTTAATACTAGCCCTAAGGGTGTTAAGCATTCTAAAAAGCTGAACAAAGACGGCGGCATTGGTAATGAGAAAATTGCTTGTTTTTGGGGCGAAGAAGACGCTGTAAAAGGTGATTATACTGGCGGTTCGTTGGTTGCGATATTTGGTGGTGTGGATTTAGATTTGCGTCAAGCAAAGATTAAAGACGGTTCTGTAATTGAAATTTTTACATTTTGCGGTGGCGTTAATATTACTTTGCCAGACGATGTGATTATCGAGAACGAAGTGCGCGGATTTTTGGGCGGAACTGATGATAAAACCCTACCTAAAGATTCTGCCAAAAAGACTTTATATCTGAAGGGTGAGTGTATTTTAGGCGGTCTGGAAATTAAATAAAGTTCTTGGGATTTTGATGAAAACGCGCTACAATAACAGTAGGGCGTTTTCACGTATGTTGAATTGGCGTGAAATGAGCGGTTATCAGCCGTGAAGCCTGTGGGAAGAAATTGGCATGAAGTCGAGATTAGAACCTGCCGTGAGCTTGCGTAAATAGCAAATAAAGAGCTGAAAGAATCACTTCTTTTGGAATCGAGATGGTACCGTCCGCATAAAACACCTGAGCGGATTCTCGAAGTCAAAAGAGGTGATTTTTAATTTATGAAAGGAGTGCGATGAAAGGTATTGTCTATATTATGAATACCGCAGTCTCTGGGCTGATTAAAATCGGTAAAACTGGATTACAAAACTACAACGAGAGAATGCGACATCTTGAGCGGAATGGGTATTATAATGTTTCTGGGCTGAAGCAATTTTTTGCTATTGAACTCAACGATTATGATGATAAAGAGGCGTTGCTGCATGAAATTTTTAGTAAGCATCGAGTCGATGATAGTGAGCTGTTTGCTCTAGATTGTGAACTCGTTAAACAGCTATTGCTGGCATTTGACGGTCAAGTAGTTTATCCAAAAAATATCAATAAGGAGCATGCATTTGACGATGTAGTGCGATTGCGAAAGCAGGGGTCGCTATTTAGTTTTTATCAAAAAGGGCTGAAAAACGGTGACGTGATTGTCTTTGCGCAAGATAAATCCATTAGTGCAACTGTTGCTGGCGAGAGGGAGGTTGAATATGACGGCGAGGTCTATAAATTGTCGCCGTTAACCCGTGAAATTTTCCAGAAAAAAGGTAAGCGCAATGCCAGTGGTGCGTACCAGGGTGCAGCTTATTGGTTATTTAATGGTAAAAAATTAAAAGACTTAGAAGACAAGTAAATTATACAAAGCGGAAGGGATAAGTAATGAAATTCAAACATGGAACACGTCGTCGAGCTGCGGAATATGAGAAAGATTGGGTGCAGCGATGGAAAGAGGATGACACATTTAATAAGTCGATCGCGCAGCGTCCTGCTGATAATTCTTGGGTTTTTTATGACGGTCCTCCGTTTTTGACGGGAACGCCGCATCACGGACATTTGTTGGTCAGTACGGTGAAGGATACGATGGGGCGCTTCCACACGATGAAAGGTCAGCGAGTTGAGCGCCGTTGGGGTTGGGACTGCCACGGGCTGCCGGCAGAGGTTTACGTCGAAAAAACGCTAGGCATTTCTAATAAAAAAGAGATTGGCACAAAGATTAGCGTTTCAGATTATGTAAAGGAATGTCGAGCGGCTATGGTGCGAACTGGCACCGAATGGGAAGATACGATTGAGCGAATTGGTCGTTGGGTCGAGTTTAAGGGCGCTTATAAAACCATGGATAACAATTACATGGAATCTGTTTGGTGGGCATTTAAGAAGCTTTATGAAGACGGTAAGATCTACGAAGGTGAGAAGATTTTGATCTATTGTACGAAGGACGCCACGCCAATTTCTAAGAGTGAAGTGGCTATGGAAAATAGTTATCAAATAGACACTGATCCGAGCTTGTTCGTTTACTTTAAGCTGGAAGATGAGGATGAATATTTGCTTGCATGGACGACGACTCCGTGGACTTTACCGGCGAATATGGTTTTGGCGGTGAATCAGGATGTCGATTATTCTTTAGTAACGTACGGCGATAAAAAGTTTTACGTTGCAAGCGACCGTGTTGAGAAAGTTATGACGGACGAAAAGCACCAGCCGCTGGAATATTCGATTGTTAAGACGATTAAGGGCTCCGAATTGGTAGGAAAGCGATTTGAACCTTTGTTTGAAAATCGTGGGCCGGCTGCGCATAAGATTCTTCACGCAGATTTCGTGACGACTGATGATGGTACGGGAATTGTTCATATTGCGTCAGCTTACGGTGAGGACGATTATGAATTGTGCCGAAAAAATGACGTACCAGTATTGTCGTTGGTTGACGGTGATGGAAATTACACAGAAGGTAGATGGCTGGGCCGCAATATTTGGGAAGTAAATAAAGAGATAGCGAAGACTTTACTAGAGGAAGGTCGGGCGCTGAAAATTGAATATATTCGCCACGAATATCCGCATTGTCATCGATGTGGCACGAAATTGATGTACCGTGCTCATCCGAGTTGGTTTATGGATATTCAGAGTCAGAAAAAGGAAATGTTGGAGGCGAACGAGCAGACAAGCTGGACGCCAGACAATCTGAGGACTGGACGATTCCATAACATCATCGAGCAGGCGCCAGATTGGAATTTGAGCCGCGATCGTTATTGGGCAACACCAATTCCAGTGTGGAAGGGTGTGAAAAATGATGGCACGGAAGTGGTGAAGGTGATTGGTAGCTTTGCGGAATTTGAAGAAGTTACGGGCCGCAAGTTGGACGATTATCATTTGCCACAAGTTATGAACGTTACGTTTGAGTGCGACGGTGCAGAAATGCATCACATCGGCAAGGTTTTGGACTGTTGGTTTGAGTCTGGCTCGATGCCATTCGCCCAGTTCCATTATCCATTTGAGAACAAGGAAAAATTTGAAGCAAGTTTTCCTGCCGATTTCATCATTGAGGCGATTGATCAAACACGCGGTTGGTTTTATAGCTTAACGGCGGTAAACGTGGCTTTGTTTGGTAAATCTCCGTGGAAGAATTTGATTTGTACTGGATTTATCAATGCCGCCGACGGTAAAAAAATGAGCAAGAAGCTAAAGAATTATACCGATCCGATGGAGTTGATGAATAAGACTTCGGCCGACAGCTTCCGATTCTTGATGCTTTCAAGTCCGCTAACGAACGGCGAAAATTTTGCCTTGGCGGATAAGGATGTGATGGATGTAGCGCGTAAGCTTGGTATGATCTGGAATATGTACGACTTCTTCACGATGTACGCTGAAGTTGATGGCTGGGAGTTTAACGGCGATATATCAGATCCACTTCATGATTTAACAAATCCGTTGGATATTTGGATTGTGTCGAGGTTGCATCAATTGATAACAGAGGTCGAGCGAGGTCTTAATAACTATAATTTGCAGGATGCGACCAAGCCGATTTTGCCGTTCTTAGACGATGCAAGCAACTGGTATGTTCGACGCAGCCGTCGTCGCTTCTGGAAATCTGAAGATGATGGCGATAAAAATGACGCTTACCGCACGCTCCATTACGTTTTGGTGCGACTCAGCTATATGCTAGCGCCGTTTACGCCATTCTTAGCGGAAGAATTGTACCATAATTTGACGGGCGATAACGAGTCGATCCATCTTAAAGATTGGTTGCCGTCTGGTGAAATAGATAATTCAATGCTTCGCGACATGAATGCGTTGCGTACTGCGGTGAATGACGGCTTGTCGAAGCGTGCATCAGAGGGAATTAAGGTGCGTCAGCCGTTGGCGTCTGTGAAACTTATCAACACTATTTCTCGGGATACGCCGGCGGAAGTTGCGCAGTTCTTGATTGATATCGCTAAAGATGAATTGAACGTGAAATCGGTTGAAATTGTTACAGATTCAGAGTCTGAGTCGGCGCAACCGAGTGTTGTTTATGACTTAACAATCACTCCTGAATTAAAGCGTGAAGGTTTGATGCGTGAAATCATTCGCCATGTCCAAAGCGCGCGCAAGCAGGCTGGTTTGCAGATAGATGATCGAATTATATTGAGCATTTCTAGTGACGATTCTGAAATATCTCAAGCTGTTGACTCTTTCGCTGACGTCATTAAAGCTGAGACTCTTGCCGTGGAGCTGAATTCTGCGGCTGATGAATCGGAAAAATATGACGCCAAAATCGAGGGTAAATTGGTAGAAATTTCCCTGAAAAAGGCGTAAAGGGCAGTAAGTGAAATGAGAATATCCTCCTCTTCATGGGGAGGATATTCTATTGACTTTTAATTGTACTTATGCTAATATATAATTATTAATTGATAAAAATAAAAAAGTTATGCAAAATTTATTCAACAAATTATTTGGTAGTAAAGTAGGGTTTTCGCCAATCGACCCGCTAGCAGACGGACTTGCTGAAGAAATTATTAAAGAGCAGCGGGAGTCGCAGGCAATTCGGCTAGACGCTGACGGAATAGAAGACATTCGTAAGTTTTGGTCTCGTGCGGATGGCAACTTTGATGATTAATGATGTATAATTACTCTCACAAAGAGTTGAAAATGTAGGAGGTGCTATGATTACTAAAGCTATTATTCCGGTTGCGGGCTGGGGTACGCGAATGTTGCCGATTACCAAATCTATTGAAAAGTGTATGTTGCCGGTCGGTACTCGTCCAGTGATTGATTATATTGTGCAAGACGTTGTGCGCGCTGGCGTGAAGGATATTTACTTTGTGGTGGGCGAACAGAGTACGCAGGTGCAGAGTTATTATCGATCGAATATTCAATTGAACGATTACTTACGTCGAGCAGGCAAACAGGATAAGCTTCCTCTGGTGGCGCCACTTCGCGACGTCCGAATACATTTTTTAACTCAGCCGGGAACTGGTGGTTATGGCACAAGTATTCCAGTTGGTTTGGCGAGTGAATTTATCGAACAGGGCGAGTCGGCATTTGTAATTATGGGCGATCAATTCTTTTGGCGCGGCGACGGCGGCTCAAATGCGGCAGATTTGGCGGAGTTGGTGGAATCGCGTGGATTGTCGGCTGGGCTATTGGGAAATCCTGTCGAAGAGGAATTTATTCCGCAAACAGGGATTATTGAAACTGACAATCAGGGCAATTTTGTGCGAATAATTGAAAAGCCAAAACTGGAAGAAGCTCCAAGCAATCTCAGCAATTCAAGTTTTTACGTCTTGAACAAAGAGATTTTCGAGTTGGCGCGAACTTTGCCGGCAAACCCTAAGAGAGGCGAGTTTGAGCTAACGGATGCGATTAATTCATACATCGATGGCGGCGGCGTGATTGTTGTCGGCGAAGCTAAGGGCGAATATATGGAATGCGGCTCACCGAGTGGTTGGCTGAAGGCGAATAATGCTATGGCGAAAAACGTTACCTGCTAACTACACTTGATTTTATCGCTAGTTTTTGATAGAATTATTAGAGTTAATTCATAATAATTAAGGAACGAAATGAAAGCAGTCGTAAAAATCTCTGGCAAACAATATCTTGTCAGCGAAAAAGAGTCCCTCTTGGTGGATCTCCTCCCTGAAGGCACAAAAGAACTCACTCTCGACGCACTTTTAGTGATTGATGGTGATAAAATCAAGGTTGGTACGCCAACCGTAAAAGGATCTAGCGTTAAAGCTAAGGTCGTAGAAGCGGAAGTTAAGGGCGATAAGCTTCGCGTTATCCGCTACAAGAGTAAGAAGCGTGTACACAAAGAAACTGGTCATCGCCAGAAGTACACGAAGATTGAGATTACGTCAATCAAATAATCTAAAGAGCCGCTTTCGCAAAGGAAGCGGTTTTTTGATGTCTGTTATTTATGTTCTGCTCATGCTATAATTAAGGCAGGTAAAAAGGGGAACGAATGACAAAAATCATTGCGGTGACAAATCAAAAAGGTGGCGTCGGCAAAACAACGACGTCAATTAACGTAGCATATTTTTTGGCAAAAGCTGGCAAGAAAACATTGTTGGTGGATTTTGATCCGCAGGGTAATGCTACTAGTGGACTTGGAATAGATAAGCAGAATTTGGGCGCAACAATATCAGAGGTGATTATGCGACAAATTGACCTGGCTAATATCATATTGCCAACGGAATATAAAAACTTATCAATCGCTCCAGCTACACCTCATCTGGCAAATACGGAAGTGGAGTTGGCGCAGGCGCAGGGAAGGTTTGTTCGCTTGCGAGAGGCTTTGCAAAAGGCGACGAATTACGACTATATTATTATTGATAGTCCGCCGAGCTTGAGTTTGTTGACGGTCAACGGTATGATTGCCGCTAATTATGTATTGCTTCCAGTTCAGGCAGAATTTTACGCACTGGAAGGATTGGGGCAGCTTTTGGAAAGTATGAAATTGATAAAGAAGGGTCTCAATCCACCTCTGGAATTATTGGGTGTTTTGCTGACGATGATGGATTCCAGGACTACATTATCCGGGCAAGTTCATGCTGAGGTTAAAAAATATTTCCCAGATAAGATTTTTAAGAATAGCATTCCGCGAAATATTCGCTTGGCTGAAGCCCCTAGTCATGGCGCGCCAGTTGGGGCGTATGATCGTTTTTCAAAAGGTTCTCGGGCTTATAAGGCACTGACGAAAGAAATTATAGAGAGGGTGGAACGATGAAAAAAGGTTTAGGCAGAGGTTTTGGGTCATTGATCCCGACTAACTTAATTGATGAAACGTTCGATCCGACAGCACAACAGGATGTGAAAGTTTCCCATCTTAGGGATATTGCTATTGATCAAGTCGTCCCAGATCCAGATCAGCCACGTCGCTTTTTTGATGAGAATGCTTTGAATGAGTTGACGGAATCGGTGCGCGAGCATGGTGTGGTTCAGCCGATTGTTGTGACGCCAAAAGGCGATAAATATCTGATCGTGGCGGGTGAGCGACGTTGGCGTGCAGCAAATAGGGCGAATTTAACAGAGGTGCCATGTATTGTTAGGAGTATGAGCGACCAGAATCGCTTGGAGATTTCTTTGATTGAAAACTTGCAACGACATGATTTGAATGCGCTTGAAACTGCGACTGCTTATCAAAAATTGCGTGACCAATTCAATATGACGCTGGAGGAGATTGGCAAGCGTCTGGGTGGCAAATCTATAAGTGCGGTCAGTAATACGTTAAGGCTACTGAAATTGCCGAAGTCTGTGCAGCAGGCGTTGTTTGAGGGGCGATTAAATGAAGGGCAGGCAAGGCCTCTAATCGGTTTGCCTGATGATGCCGCGGAAGATATCATGGAGCGAGCTATTCGCGAGGAGTGGTCAGCGCGACGGATTGAGCAAGTTGTTACTTTGTGGAAGCAAGCGAAGGCTAGTCCAATCGAGAACAAACGCCGCCCAGCAGATATGCCTCATGCAGATGCTATTGAAAGTCTTTCAAAGCGATTTGGAACAGGGGTAAAAATCCGTACAAATGGTCGTGGAGCTGGTCAGATTAGTATCAAGTTTAAGGATAATCTTGAATTTGAACGAATAAGAGAATTGCTCGAAAAGTAATTTTTATTAGAACGAGCGAATTTTATTGAACGGGAATATTCGTAGACTGACTGGTCCGACGATGTCATAAAGGGGGATTGGTCCCATGCAGTTTCGAGAGTCGCAAGAATAGCTTCCTTGGCGGTGATCGCCCATGACGAATATCGTGCCTTCTGGCACGGTCGTATCGACATCTCCAGAAGTAGGCTGTCCAGGCTCATTTTTATTGACTGAGGTATCAGGGTTAAATCCGTCGGGATTTTCTGTGTTGTAAACAGTTACGGTGCCGTTTTTCACAGTAACTCGCTCACCAGCAAAGGCAATTACGCGCTTAACGATGTACTCATCTTTACCTGTCGAGGCGTTAAAATTCGGATTCTTAAACACAATTACTTGTCCGCGCTTTGGGATGTAATTTTTATTTTGCAATTTTGAGCTAGTGACGGGTAATCGATTGACGATCAGGCGATCACCGGTGTACATCGTCGTTTCCATGCTGGCACCTTCAACATTGAAAGTTTGAAATACAAAAGTGTTCAATAAAAGAGTGCCGATCACCACGCCAACAACGAAAATGACCATTCCCAGGCCATCTTGTAATTTCGGATGACGATCCATAAAAGTAGCGTCCATTGTTTCAATTATAAGCGTTTTGTGTGTTATAATCAATAGATATGAAACCACGCAAACAGTCGATGGACGGATTTGTCGCCAAGCGACCACAGCGAACTTCGTTGGGGGAAATTACTAGCAAAAAAACGACTACGCTCGGGCATCCTCGTAGTAACGAAGATAGTCCGCAGGTGTCGAATAATGCGACAAGAAATATTCAGCAACCAACTTCTGCTAATAAATTAAAGCAGAATATTAGCGAATCGTTGGCGGCGATTGATGAAAACACCAAGCCTTCTCATCGACAGGAGCGTAAGCAGAAGCGTAAGAAAAAGTTAATTACCAGGATTATTCTTGCGATTATCGGAATTATTATTGCAATTGTGGCAGGCTGGCTGCTATTAAAATTATGGCAGACGATGAACTCGGTGTTCCATAACGGCGGAATCTTAGGACTATTTTCGCAGCAGAAGCTGAAAGAGGATGCTTATGGTAGAAGCAATGTGCTGATTTTAGGTACAACAGATGACGATCCGGACCATCCAGGTGCGACATTGACCGACTCAATGATGATTCTTAGCGTCAATCAGACAAAGAAGGATGCGTATATGTTTAGCATTCCGCGTGACTTGTATGTAAAATTTGGCATGGCGTGTAATTCTGGCTATGCTGGTAAAATCAATGAATATTTTGGCTGCGTGAATAACGGCGATAGTGCGCAGGCGGAAGCTGAACGAATGGATAAAACGAAGAAATTCATCGGCGATATATTCGGTATGGATATTCAGTACGTGGCGCATATTAATACTGCGGTGATTCGTGATGCTGTCAATGCGGTCGGCGGAGTTACTGTTGATGTACAGAGTCGTGATCCGCGAGGAATCCTTGATCCAAGTATGGACTGGATGTGTCGAGCGAAGGAGTTGAATTATCAGCAACGTCGCGAACGATGTCCAACAGGTCACTATATGCAATTAACTAACGGCAAGCACGAAATGGATGGCGAAAAAGCGATGTGGTTCTCTCGAGCGCGTGGTTTGGTGGCGCCAACTTATGGCCTGGAGCAATCCAACTTTGACCGAGAAAAAAACCAGCAATTGGTACTTATGGCACTGAAAAACAAGGCTACTTCCACGGGAACGTTGACTGACTTTGGTAAGGTGACGTCTCTGATGGATGCTATGGGCAAAAACTTGCGCACAAACATTGACACGAAAGAAATTCGCACAATTATGAACCTTGGCTCGGAGATAAAAGAATCTGATATTCACAGATTGAGTTTTGTGGAGGAAGGCAACGTACTTATGACTACTGGCACGGCGGGTGGCGCAAGTATAGTCCAGCCGGCTGCGGGATTATATGATTATGATGACATTCGCGCTTACATAAAGTCTGAGATTTATGCAACGCCGTTATCTAAGGAAAAAGCCACAGTTGCCGTCTTGAATGGTTCTGGCGTGGCTGGTGCAGCGCAGAAAGAAGCGGACAAATTGACAGAATTAGGAATGAAAGTTGTTCATGTCGGCAATGCTCCAGGTAATGAAAAAATAGGGAAGACTCAAGTTTATCAATTGCCAGCTGGTAAAGAAAAAACCGCCACGAAAGATAAATTTAAGGAGTTGTACGGCTCGGTTTCATCAGATTCCTCGAAGTATAATTTGAATGTTGACGCACAATTCATCGTTGTTGTGGGAACTGGCTCATAATTTGGTATAATAGAGTAAGTTATGGAGTTACTGAAAACTGTTAAACGAAGAACGTTTTGGAGCGAATTAGTTTACTACGTCTTAAATATTGGTTTGGCGACTGCACTACTTGTTATTGCTCAAGCATTTCAGACCCCGTTTCCAGCGTTAGCGCTTGTCGTGCTGAGTAAATGGCGTATAATTGCCGTTCGTCCGCGTTTTTGGTGGGCAAATATTCAGGCTAACTTGGTTGACTTAACGGTCGGAATTGGTGTTGTTGGTCTGATGTATCTACCTACGTCAGTGTTTTATTTCCGCGTAGCTTTGGCAATACTATATGCAATTTGGCTAGTTGTGATTAAGCCGATGTCTAAGCGCTGGCAGGTTGCCATGCAGTCGTTGATCGCTATTTTTGTCGGCGTAACTGCGCTGATGGTGGTGTCGTACGAGTGGCCAGTTTCTGTGGTTGTTATTCTGATGTTCTTGATTGGTTATAGTTCTGCGCGCCATTTCTTGCACAGCTATGACGAAGAACAAACGGTTTTACTTTCGGCAATCTGGGGGCTCGTCTTTGCTGAGCTGGGTTGGCTGTCGTATTATTGGACTTATAGCTACGGAAAGTCGTTATTTGGCGGCGTTTCACAGGTTACAATAATCTTATTGCTATTCTCGCTCGTCGCCAGTAAGGCTTACCAATCTTACAACAAACACAAAGCTATTCGATTTTCAGACATATCCGCTCCGGTGATTCTTACGATCGGAATTATCTTAGTTATGCTAGTGTTCTTAAATTCTGTAGTAATTTAATCTTGGGCGCCAGTGAAACGCATGACTAGAATGTAATTGAGAACTCTCTCTTTTACAAAACCATTTTTCGCGGCTTCGTCAATTATTCTATTATGCTGCTGAGGGTCCGCCTCAACAAATAACAAACCTTCTGAAGTGAGACATCGCGGTGCTTGTGAGATCAATTGCAATATTAACTTCAGCCCTTCGTCTTCGGCGAAAAGCGCAATTTCTGGCTCGTATTGAAGTTCTGGTGATACGTCCCAGCTCTTATCGACGTAGGGCAAATTAGCAAAAATGTAGTCGACTGGTTTGAGTTGACCGTTAAGTAATGATTGCTGTTGAATATGGACGTCCGCATTTAAGGCGTTCGCATTTTTTTCTGCAATATTTAAGGCCGGTTTGCTAATGTCGGATAAGATCACTGACAAGTTGCTTCTCTCTAATTTGGCAGTAATTCCCAGACAGCCAGACCCTGTGCCAACGTCAATTAAAACTTTTTCGGCAATTTCGCTGGCGGTCAGTTCTAAGAACAATGAAATTAGATCTTCGGATTCAGGGCGGGGAATTAAAACAGAGGGAGATACGGTGAATCTACGCCCGTAAAATTCTTTATAGCCCAGAATATAAGCGATCGGTACGCGGTCTAATCTTAGGTCTAGTCTGGCATTTGCGATATCAAATCTTCTGGGGTCAATTTCTTCATCCAGGTGAGCGTGTAGGTAAGTGCGGTTTTTTCGTAAAGTGTTGGCTAATATTAATTCGGCGTCTAATCTGGCGGACGGGATGTTTGCCGTTTTTAAGGATTTTGTGGCAATTTTTAGCCATTCAGAGATAATCATGTGGCTAATTATAACATATATCTATGGAATGTAAAAAGTAAAATGCTTGCAAAAACTGAGAAAAATGGTAAAAAGTATTGATAAATCAAGAGATAGAGAGTATTATAGGCTTCATATCATTAGCGAAAGAGATGAATATATAATGGAATTGCCAAATAATACGCACAGTAGTGAAGCCGCAAAACAAATGGAGTTTGCAGAAGGATTTAATCTTGAACTGACGACCGAAGAAAAGTTGCGGGCGGCAAAGGAATTTGATGATCTGGTTCAGCTGACATTGCTTAGATTCGCGGGAGACGCGGAAACTTACGATCATACTGAATCGATGGATCGGGTAAAATCGCAAGTTTTATTAGAAATTCCTCAAAAAGACGGATCTTATATATTGGTCAGTGTGGAATCCGCTCTGCTTGATAATGGAGATAAAGAACGATCCATATCAATTATGGAGTGGGATGAGGGAAGTAAAGAGACGCATGATTATTATATAGAAGATGATCAGGTTTTGAGGTACGATGACAATATTGCTAAGCGGTCGAGAGAGTTAAAGAGAGTACTGCGCTCCGAAGTTATCATCATAATGCGTATGGTTGATAGGTGTAACGATGAAATAGAGAATGATAAATTAGAGCAACAAATGGGGCTGAATCGTCAACCAGTCGGTGTGGAAGAGATAAGTAAGTTGGCAAAACTATTGGAGTCTGCTGAGCCGCGTAAGCCGTACTAGTTACTAGCATTCTGAGCTTTCAGCTCACGCTCGTATCTCTGTAGATTTTCAATCAAATCGTCGATATCCCCGTTCATTGCAGCGGGGATATTGCTGCGGCTGTAGTGAATGCGGTGGTCGGTGATTCGGTCTTGAGGGAAGTTGTAGGTTCGAATCTTCTCTGAACGGTCACCGGTTCCAACCAACGAGCGTCGCTCGGCACTTAATTTGGCGTTTTCCTCGTCAATTTTCATCTGCAGCAATCGCGAACGAAGCACGCTCATGGCTTTTTCGCGGTTTTTAATTTGTGACTTTTCGTCCTGGTTTGTGACGATCATTCCAGTCGGCAAGTGGGTGATTCGCACTGCTGAGTCTGTGGTGTTCACGCTCTGTCCGCCGTGTCCGCTGGAGCGGTAAATATCAACACGCAAATCGTTCGGGTTTATCTCAATGTCAGCCTCTTCTGCTTCTGGCAAAACTGCCACCGTTACAGTTGAAGTATGGACGCGACCTTGGCTTTCAGTGACTGGAACTCGCTGAACTCGGTGTACGCCACCTTCGAACTTCAATTTAGAGTATGGCGCGTCGCCCTTGATCATGAAAATAACTTCTTTATAGCCGCCAGAATCATTGGCTGATTCGCTAATTAGTTCTATTTTATAGCCGTTAGATTCGCACCAACGTAAATACATGCGGTATAGTTCCGCCGCAAACAATGACGCTTCATCGCCACCCGCACCGGCGCGGATTTCCATGATGATATTTTTCTCATCGTTGGGGTCTTTCGGGGTAAGTAGGATGAATAATTCTTCTTCTAATTCGGTCAATCGAGCTTCAGTTTCAGTGATCTCAAGTTTTGCCAGGGCAGCCAATTCGCCGCCTTCGTTAGCTAACTTTTTGGCTTCTACTAAGTTTTTTTCCAGGTTTTCTCGCTCTTCGCCTTTGGAGATAAGCGTTTCTAATTCTGAAAATCGTTTGTTTTTTACTGTAAAATCTGGTGAGCTGTAAGCATCAGGTTGCGCTAAAAAATTGCTCAAATCAGCTCGTTCATTTTTCAGAGAATCCATATCTAAAGAAATCTTCGCCATATCTATAAAATTATATCATACATTGACAAATGTTTCTCAGTATTGTATTATATAGTGATAATGAGAGAATGCAATATTGATTCGCGTGATTTGGCTTACGAAAATACTGATAAGTTGGCGCTTTTCGACGTTGGAAAGTCGTCTGAACTGGTGCAGTGTATTGAAGACCTTCCAGAGACTATGCCAGCAAACGATCCGAGAGTTAATTTGATTGTGAAGAGTTTGTTTAAGATTGATACCAATCCAATAGAGAAGCCAGTTTCATTACGCGATTTGAATGAATTCATTAAAGGTAATATTGCCGGTGAAACGAAAATATCTATATATGAGGGTGAGTGGCCTGACACGAGAGCGATTCCGGGATCTGATATTCCGTTGCCGGTTGAATTATTTGTGGCTGCACCGATGATTAAAGATTGGCGAGAAGGGCGAGTGTCGGAATCGAAAGGTGGGAAAAGTAGTCGCGATATTATTAGGCAATACGCAGGAATGAATCCGAAGGCTAGCCCTCCAATACGCAGTGTAGACGTTGTTGTGGATTCTGATGGCGGAGTATTTTTGGCTTTGCAAGGTGACGGTGCTCACCGTTTATGTGCCGCAAAAATGCGGGGAGACCGTGAAATATTGTGTCGCGGGATAAGTATTGTCAGATTGAACTAGTGTAAAATAAAACCGCCCAGTGATTGAGCGGTTTTTGAATTGCAGACAGACTAATTTGTCAGATTATTTAGTCTTTTTGTCTGATTTTGGAGAATCAGTTTTAGCTGCTTTTTTAGCGTTGGCTTTCTTTGCTTTGTTTGCCAAAGCTGCTCGGCGAGCTTCAGCAGCTGCTTGACGAGCCTTAAATCGATCAACACGACCTTCGGTGTCGATAATCTTTTCCTCACCAGTAAAGAATGGGTGTGAAGCTGATGAAATGTGAACCTTAACTAATGGGTATTCGTTGCCGTCTTCCCATTTGATGGTTTCGGTTGTTTGCGCTGTTGACTGAGTCAAGAACGCGAAGCCCGCTTGTTCGTCGCTAAATACGACAGGGCGATAGTTCTGTGGGTGAATACTGCTTTTCATAACCTTGGTATTTTAACAGAAAAAACGGAGTAATGCAAATATCACCATTAGCACGAATACACATTGCAATCATGTCGTTTGCAAATTGTCAAAAATATGATGAAATACTTGACAAATCAAGAGAGAGAGTATAACTGGTTCTGATAATTAGGAAAATTAAGGAGTTATATAATATGGATAAGGGAAGGCAACCTACACTTTGGAGCAATCATAATTTAGACATCTTGGTGAATGAGGCGTTTCGGCGTGGTGAGGAAAAAAGAAAGATACAGGTTGTCAGCGAGATACTGGATCAGCCTGATGACTATGAAGATAATGAGATAGATGCGGTTGGACGTAAAGATCCATTATCAGATCTTGATCGTATGCTTGGTTTGGCTTTTGATATAGGTATATCTCCTAAATTTTTAAGTAATTATATTATTAGCGCGAAGCTGTTTAATCCTCATGAGAGTGTTGTCGATTCTTCTAATGCTATACCGGCGGAGGTGCATACTTCAGTTGTGGCATTTGATATCTACGAGAAGGCTACTTCTGCTAGAGAAACCGGAGCAAAAGTTGGCTCGATTTTATTGCCTAAGATGTCGGCGAACTTAATTGATGAGTCGGCGCCAGATATGACTGCAAAAGATTTGGTATGGAGAAAGAACTGTACATATGCCGCTCTTGTGCATGATGATACAATTACTTATCTTGAGGTTGTAGAGAAAGGAAGAGAGAATTTTAGTATTCGGAAGCTTTCTTCTTCAAGTAATGAAGCAATTGAGCTTGATCAAGAGATGGAAAAGTTCATAGCGTCGCGTCGAGGGATAGTTGCTCCTGATGAGGATTAGTGATATAATCATCTAGTAACTAATTTTAATGACACAATCCGTTTCACACTCCAAATCGTGGGCGGATGAGGCAAAAGGAGAAGAGAATGTCTGTAAAGGTAGACATTAAGGCTTTGCTGGAGTCAGGTGTTCATTTTGGACACAAAACCAGCCGCTGGCACCCAAAGATGGCGCCATATATTCACAGTAAGCGTCAGGACAGTCACATTATTGACTTGACTAAGACTGTTGAAGCTTTGGATAAGGCTTTGCCGGAATTGACAAAGATTGCTGCATCAGGCCGCAAGGTTTTGTTCGTTGGTACTAAAAAACAAGCTAAAGACGTTGTTCGCGAAGCAGCTGAAAAGATCAACCAGCCATACGTAGTTGAGCGCTGGATTGGTGGTATGTTGACTAACGGTTCAACTATTGCTCAGCAAATTAAGAAGCTGAAGAATCTTGAAAAGCGAATGGCTTCAGGTGATTTGGAAAAGCGTTATAACAAGCTTGAAGTGCAGCGTTTCCAAGAGGAAATCGACAGCTTGAATATGAAATATGGCGGTATCAAGGATTTGATGGGCAAGCCAGGAGCTGTTGTTGTAGTTGACGCATTGACCGACGCAAATGCAGTTCGCGAGGCTCAAACTTTGGGTGTGCCAGTGTTTGCAATTGTTGACACCAACGTTAACCCAACAGGAATTGATTACGTAATTCCAGGTAATGACGACGCTGTTAAGGGTATTCAATTGCTATTAGACTACTTCACTGCGGCTGTTGCTGAAGGTGCAGGTAGCGTAAAGGTTGAAGAAAAACCAGCTAAAAAAGAGGAGAAATAGGATGGGCGTTTCTGTTGACGATATTAAAAAATTGCGCGAATTGACCGGCGTAGGCTTGACTGACGCTAAAAAAGCTTTGGTTGAAGCTGAGGGCGATTTCGATAAAGCTTTGGAGGCTATGCGCAAAAAAGGCTTGACGAAAGCTGAAAAGAAGGGTGATCGTGAAGCTCGTGAAGGTTTGATCGAAAGTTATGTTCACTCTGGCCGAATCGGCGTTATCGTTGAGGTAAACTGCGAAACCGACTTTGTGGCTCGACTTGACGACTTTAAGACGTTGGCGCACGAAATTGCTATGCAAATTGCAGCGATGAGCCCAAAATATGTTTCTGAAGCTGACATTCCAGCAGAGGAAATGGAGCGCGTTAAAGCTGAGCTTATGGCGAGCGAATCTTTGGCAAGCAAGCCTGAAGAAATGCGCGAAAAGATCGTTGAAGGTCAATTGAAGAAGCATTTTGCTGAGCAGGTTCTTATGAGCCAAGCATACATTTTGGACGATTCTAAGACTGTTGAGCAACACATTAAGGAAGCGATTGCGAAATTAGGCGAAAACATCGTTATTCGTCAGTTTAAGCGAATTGAGCTGGGCGTAAGCGAATAGATTTTCGCACAGAGAAGAAATCGGCCGTAGTAATGCGGTCGATTTTTTATTGTGTGGAAATTATTGAGCAGCCGTCTTTTTGATGGCGCGCATCTGTCGTGGTGACGATGAATTGATGATTTTGGATCGTCTCCTGAAGAAGTTTTTCGCGAGTGGCGTCCAGCTCCGAGAAAACGTCGTCCAGTAGAATTAGTGGTCGAGATTGGCTGACTTCTGTTTGAAGTTCTAGCTCTAATAACTTGAACGCCAGCATAATGGTTCGCATTTCGCCACGTGAAGCAACTTTAATGGCGGGCTGATTATGAAGGAAAATTGTGAAATCTTCGCGGTGTGGGCCAGCTGAAGTGAATCCCGTAGCCATTTCATATTCGCGAGATTTTCCTAAGCGATTTAGTAGGGCTTGGTCGTAATTTTCCAGAGGTACAATAGCGCCGTATTCAATGGATAATTGTGTGTTTTTTCCCGCCAAAGATTCGTATAAATTTTTTATGCGGGGCTCGTTTATCTGGAGAAATTTGGCTCGTTTTTGGGCAATGTTGGTCGCGTATTGGACAAATTTTATATCCCAAGCAAACAGGTTATCGCGCCAAATTGATGAGTCTCCTTGGTGGGATTTTAAGAGTTCGTTGCGCTGTAAAAGGGTGCGATTGAAAGCTCTTAAATCTGTGTCGTATTTGGGGTCAAGTCGGGCAATTAAGCCATCCAGAAAGTCGCGTCGTCGGGACGGCGAAGAGGAAATTAATCTTAGTTCGCTTGGCTCAAACAAAACGACAGGCAAGCGGTTTTTTCTGGCTAAGACCTTTGATTTATTGTCATTGATGATGAATTCTTTGTTGATTTTTCCGGAAATTGAGTTTAGCTTAATACGTCGCTCGCCAAAATCGCCCTCCAGATGAATAATTGTTTGCGGAGCGTTCAGCGTCATACAATCGCTAAGACTGCCACGAAAACTACTGCCGCGTAGCGCTACATAAACCGCCTCGAGCAGATTCGTCTTACCGGTGCCATTTGGCCCAACGATTACCGTACCAGAATTGCTAAAAGTCGCTTCGTGCAGATGATAAGACCGAAAATTGTATAGCTTAATCTTAGAAATCACTCTGTTATTATAGCACGGGGTGCGAGGCAAAATTAGCAGACAAGACGCTTGAAGTTTGATATAATAACGGATAGATAAATTGGAGGAAATATGTTCGACACAAACCCTTATGAAGAAAAAATGAATGCAGCGTTTAGCTTTTTTCAAGATGAATTGAAGAAGGTGCGAACAGGCAGGGCGCACGCTGGAATGCTCGACGGAGTTATGGTTGAGGCTTACGGCTCAAAAATGCCGCTTAATCAGGTTGCAAACGTAACCGCTCCAGAGGCACAAATGTTGTTAGTTACGCCATTTGACCCGAGTAACATTACAGCAATTTCTTCTGCAATTCGTGATAACCAAAGCCTAGGTTTTAATCCATCTGACGATGGGCGAGTGGTTCGCGTTCCAGTTCCAGCTTTGACTGAAGAGCGCCGCCATCAACTGGTGAAACAGGTTAGCGAGAAGGTCGAGGAAGCTCGAATTGCGATGCGTAATATTCGCCAAGACGCTCTTAAGGATGCTAAGCGAATGAAGGACAATAAAGAGCTGAGCGAAGACGATTTGAAGCGCGTAGAGAAAGAAATTGACGGCTTAATGAGTAAGATGCAGACACAAATTGACGAGGCGTTTAAGGCGAAAGAAAAGGACGTCTTAACAGTTTAATGAGCGAAACTTTTGCCGACAAAGTGAAGGCGTTGAATTTGCCATTGGATCAAATTATTGTTATTGGTAGCGGGATTTTGGATCAATTGAGGATTCGTACAGCTAGTGATATTGATCTTGCGGCGAGTTCTGATTTGATGAAAAAGCTCTCTGAGAAAAGTGGCGATTGGCTTAAAAAGTTCGACGATAATCAGCGTTTTTATTTTGTAAAAGATGATGGTTCGGCTGAAGTTTGGGATGGCTGGGTTTTTGATGGGCGGGCTGTTAGCTATGATGATTTGCTTGATTACGCGGTGGAATATGATGGCGTGAGGTTTGTTGATTTAGAGTTTTTATATCAATGGAAAAAATGGCGCAGCCGCGAAAAAGATGTTCAAGATGTGAAATTGGTTGATGAATGGAGGGCAAATAATGAGTGAAAATGTGAGTTTGCCGCGGCATATCGGGTTTATTGTTGATGGAAATCGGCGGTGGGCAAAACAGCATGGTCTGCCGACATACGAAGGACATCTGGCGGGATATAACGCGTTAAAAGACGTGGCGTTGGAGGTTCTTCACCGAGGTGTAAAATACGCAAGTGCTTACGTTTTTAGTACGGAAAACTGGAAGCGGTCAGAGGAAGAAGTCCGACATTTGATGAAATTGCTATTGAACATATTGAAGGCTGACCTGCCGATATTTATTGAAAACGAGGTTCGCTTGAGGGTTGTTGGATCCAGGGAAGGTCTGTCGGATCAATTGATCAAAGCGATTGACGAGGCCGAGGAAAAGACTGCCGATCTGAAAAATGGAGAACTGGTTTTATGCTTGAACTATGGCGGACATTTGGAGATTGCTGATGCGGTTAAAAAAATTGTTCAATCTGGAATTTCTACTGAGGAAATTACACCTGAGTTGATTGCTCAAAATATATACGCGCCAGAGGTGCCGCCGTGCGATTTGATTGTTAGAACTTCTAGTGAACAGCGGCTCAGCAACTTTATGTTGTGGAGATCGGCGTACAGCGAATTGATGTTTATTGAGAAGAATTGGCCAGACATGACAGTTGATGACGTGTCGGTGATTTTAGAGGAATATGCTAATCGGAATAGGCGGTTTGGAAAATGATTATTTTGGGAGTACTTTTAGGGTTATTTGTTCTCATTCTGTTGGTGGTTTTGCACGAATTAGGTCATGCTATTGTCGCCAAGAGAAACGGTGTCAAGGTTGAGGAATTTGGGATCGGATTTCCGCCTGCCGCAAAAAAATGGAAAGTAAAGCGAAGTTTCTTGGGTGAGGACGTAACGTTTAGCTTGAACTGGCTGCCGCTTGGTGGATTTGTTAGATTGAAAGGTGAATATGATTCCGCAAAAGGCGAGGGCACATATGGCGGATCGACGTTTTGGGTGAAGACGAAAATCTTGCTGGCTGGTGTCGTGATGAACTGGATAACTGCGATTGTTTTGTTCACGATTCTTGCGGTAATTGGCATGCCGAAAATCCTGTCGAACCAAGTTCAATTGCCGTTTGATACAGAGGTTAGGCGTTCGCCGGTGGCGATAGCGAAAATCACACCGAATTCTCCAGCGGATAAAATTGGACTTAAGGTTAATGACGAACTGATTGAGATAAACGGTCAGTCGCTTACAGAGGCGGGAAAGTTGCCAATTGTAACGAAGGAGAATGCTGGCAAAAAAATCAACGTCAAGTACAAGCGTGACGGTAAAGAGTCGGCTGTTGACGTCCAGCTGAATGATGAAAAGTCCGTGAAAAATGGCGGATATTTGGGTGTTGTTCCGGGACAGACGGAGAAAATGTATAGCACATGGTCGGCGCCTATTGTGGGTGTGGCGACTACTGGGCAATTGTCATACGAAACGATCAAAGGCGTTGGTGTGCTATTGGTGAAAACCGTGCACGGATCAATTGGACAAATATTCGGTTCTGCAGAATCAAAAGAATCCGCACGAGCTGATTTGGTCTCTGTTAGCGGAAGCGTAGCAGGACCAATTGGCATATTGGGCGTATTATTCCCGTCAGTTGTCAGTTCTGGAATTGAATATATCATTTTCGTGGCAGCGTTAATCTCGCTGACGCTGGCTGTGATGAACATTTTACCAATCCCAGCGCTCGACGGCGGTCGCTGGTTCACGATGACAATTTTCCGCCTATTTAAGAAAGATTTAACAAAAGAGCGTGAGGAAAATATTCAGGCAACTGGTATGTTGATTCTATTAATCTTAACAATTTTGGTGACGATCAGTGATGTCGGAAAGTTCTTCTAAGAAATTAAAAAACCGTAAATGGTGGCTGATTTTGGCGCTCCCAGCTTGGGTTTATGGCGTATTTTTGGCGGTGGAAGTTATTGTTTCATTGGCGGTCGGTGCTTTGATAAAAATCGGTGTACCACTCAACTCTGTGAATCCAGTTATTTCTAACACAGTGCTTTCGGTTGTTGTATATATTTTGTCGCTAATTGTCGTGATTTCTGTACCGTTTTTGGTTAAGAAGCGCCGAACAACTTTGAGCAATTTGGGCGTGAATGATTGGCCGACGTTTTTGGAAATATTCATCTCTCCGTTTGCTTTTGTGGCGTACTTTTTACTAACAATGGTTGCGATGAGCATCGCTAGCGGTGTTTTTTCGGTGGATATGCAACAGAAGCAAGCTATACCGTTCAGCCAGAGTATGCTAGCGACTCATTGGCAATTTATCATGGCGTTTGTTGTGTTGGTGGTGCTGGCGCCAATTGTTGAGGAACTTTTGTATCGCGGATATCTTTATGGCAAGTTGCGCAATTCTTTCTCGATTTGGCTATCAATTATCGTAACGAGCATAGCGTTTGGCGCGGCGCATCTTTGGGTTGGTCCGGATTCACCATTGCAATGGGCGGTGGCAGTTGATACATTTACTTTAAGCCTGGTGATGTGTGCAACTAGGGAATACACTGGCGCAATTTGGGTGCCGATTATGATGCATATGGCGAAAAACGGAATAGCTTTTTATTTCTTGTTTATCAATACGGGCGCAATTAATCAGGCAGAATCGTTATTGCCATTTATATTTATGTAAAGGAGAAAAATATGCGAATGACACAACTTTTTACTAGAACTTTGAAGCAGGCACCAGCTGGCGAGGTTGCGCGAAACGCCCAGCTTTTGATTCGTGCTGGCTACATACATAAAACGATGGCGGGCGTGTATTCGTTTTTGCCGTTGGGTTTGAGAGTTCTTGAGAATATTAAGCAAATTGCTCGCGAGGAAATGGACAAGGTCAATAGCCAGGAATTGGTGATGAGTACTTTGCAGCGAAAGGAATTGTGGCAAGAAACTGGTCGCTGGAGTGATGAATTGGTCGACGTTTGGTTTAAGTCTAAGCTGCAAGACGGCACGGACATTGGCTTTGGTTGGACGCACGAGGAGCCGATTGTCGATCTTCTTCGCAATTACTTAAAGAGTTACAAAGATCTGCCAATTAGTGTTTATCAATTCCAGAATAAATTGCGAAACGAACTTCGCGCTAAGAGTGGAATTATGCGTGGTCGTGAATTTGTGATGAAGGACATGTATTCGGTTCACGATAGTAAAGAGAGTTTGGATAGTTATTACAATTCAGTCATTGAGGCGTATAAGCGTTGTTATGACCGATTTGGGATTGGCGACGAAACGTACGTGACGTTTGCTTCTGGCGGCGCTTTTACGAAGTTTAGTCATGAGTTTCAGACGATTTGCGATGCTGGTGAGGATTATATTTATTTGCATCGCGGTAAAAATATCGCTGTTAATGAAGAAGTTTTGGACGAGGCAATTGAGGAGCTTGGCGTCGATCGTAGTGAATTGGAAAAAGTGAAAACTGCTGAAGTTGGCAATATCTTTAATTTCGGCACGCAGAAATCCGAAGAAATGAAGTTAGTGTTTACCGACGCCGAAGGTAAAGAGCGATACGCTTATATGGGAAGCTATGGCATTGGAATTACGCGAGTTATGGGCGTGATTGTTGAGAAGTTCGCTGACGATAAAGGTTTGGTTTGGCCGGAGAATATTGCGCCGTTTAAGGTTCATATTGTTGCAATTGGTGAAAAGGGTCGGGAATTGGCGGGCAAGTTTTATGACGAGCTGGCTAATAACGGCGTCGATGCGCTGCTCGATGATCGCGATGAGCGTCCAGGCGTGAAATTTGCTGATGCTGAGCTAATGGGATTGCCGTGGCGGATAACGATCGGCGATCGAGCGATTGACGGTGATGGCTTGTTTGAACTGACGGAACGATCAACTGGCGAAACGCGAAAAATGGATTATCAGCAGTTGATGGATTTTTGCTTGAGTCGGTAAGGCTGATTATATTGACATAATAAATAGCGATTGATATACTCAGATAGACTTAATCAAGACTAATTAAAAACACTATATTTAGTGTAGATCGTAAGACTAATACCACTACATACAGTAGAGGAGGAAATTTTTATGAAAAAAACTTATCAAATTACAGAAGCTGGAAAGGCTGATTTAGAAAAAGAATTGGCAGAGTTGAAAGGGCGACGTGGCGAAATTGCTGAAAAAATTGCGGCAGCGCGAGACTTTGGCGACTTGAGCGAAAACGCGGAATATGATGCTGCGCGCGAAGAGCAAGGCTTGGTGGAAACGCGAATTTTGGAAATTGAAGATATTCTGCAGAACGCCGAAATTATTAAATCCAACGGTAGCTCAAGTGTTGGCTTGGGCAGTACGGTTGAATTGCAATGCCCAGAAAGAACCGTATCTTACACAGTGGTTGGTCCAGTTGAAGCCGATCCATTGGCTGGGCGAATCTCAGATCAGTCGCCAATTGGTAAAGAATTGATTGGTAAGAAAATTGGTGACGAAGTGACGATTAAAACGCCAAAAGCCGAAATTACCTATATTATTAAGTCGATATCTTAAACCTAGCGGGATCTGTCGCGTATAATGTGCTATAATTATCTCTGTTATGGCTACACTTCAAGATTATCGCAATGAACGACTACGAAAACTGGAAACGTTACGTCAATTAGGCGTTGAACCATATCCGGCAAAATCAGAACGAACTCACACTTGTGCTGAGGTTTTATCTAAGTACGATGAGCTAGCTGGTAGGGAAGTCGTTGTTGCGGGTCGTGTGGCATCTATTCGCAGTTTTGGCAAATTGGCGTTTATTAAATTACGTGATCAATCTGGTGATATTCAACTTTACTTGCAGCGTGATGACGTGGCGGAATTAGACGCTGCGCACGGTGTGCTTGGAATGAAGCAACTTAAATTGCTGGATACGGGCGATTTTATTGAGGCGAAGGGCGTGATGACCACCACACAAACGGGCGAAAAATCCGTTGGTGTACGCGAACTTAGGTTGTTGACCAAATCATTAAGGCCAATGCCAGAAAAATTGGAAAACAAGGAAGAACGCTTGCGTCGACGTTATGTTGATATGAACGTCAATCCTGAAGTTCGCGAGCGATTCATTCGCCGAAGTAAGTTTTGGCAAGCAACGCGAGATTATTTGAATAGTCATGGATTCATTGAGATTAATGTTCCTGTTTTGGAGCACACCACTGGCGGTGCGGACGCGAACCCATTTGTGACGCATATGGATGCGCTGGGCGATCAGCAGTTTTATTTGCGAATTAGCCACGAATTGCCATTGAAGCGATTGATTGGAGCTGGATTTGAGAAAGTTTACGACCTTGGTCCGCGTTTTCGTAATGAAAATTATTCGGACGAGCATTTGCCGGAGCATATTGCTATGGAGTGGTACGCAGCTTACTGGGACTGGAAGCAGGGAATGCGTTTCATGGAGTCGATGTATAAAGATGTGCTTCAGAAAACTTTTGGTACTCTGCAATTTCAATTGGGCAAATTCAACGTTGATATGAGTGGCGAGTGGGAAGTCTGGGATTACGCTGAAGTTATTCGCAAACATTACGGAATCGATGTTTATAACACGACGATTGAAGAAGTTGCCGCTAAGCTGAAAGAGCATAATTTGGAAGTTGAAAAAACTGACTCTATCCCACGCAGTATTGATAAATTATGGAAGAATATTCGTAAAGACGTTGCTGGTCCGGTTTGGTTGGTGAACACGCCGAAGTTTATTAGTCCGTTGTCAAAGACTAATCCGGAAAATCCAGAGACGGTGGAGCGTTTTCAGCCGGTGATCGCTGGTTCGGAATTGGGCAATGGATTCTCTGAGCTGAATGATCCGATTGATCAGCTGAATCGTTTCCTTGAGCAGCAACAAATGCGTGACGCTGGTGATGAGGAGGCGATGATGCTTGATATTGATTACGTCGAGATGTTGGAATATGGAATGCCGCCGGCTTGTGGTTGGGGATATTCTGAAAGGGTATTCTGGATTTTCGAGGGTGTTACAGCACGTGAAGGCGTGCCGTTCCCGCAGCTTAAGAGCGAAATTGACGAAACAACTCGGGCAATTTATCCGCAAGTCAACTTGTAATTTTGCTATAATTAAAGCATGAAACGTTTTCTTTTGGGTCTACTAACTGTCGGGCTATTATTGGTCGGGTCTGGCAAAATGGCGTTTGCGGCACGCTCGACGGATAATTTTACTATTACAAAATTTGATGCGGAATATTCACTGAGTCGCGACTCTGATAATCGATCAAAATTGGAAGCTACTTGGCGAATTACTGCTAATTTTCCGCCGAACCAAAATCGGGGAATCGCGCCAGTTTTTGTTAAGAAGTATGATGATCACTCGACGAATTTCTCATTGCAATCTGTAACTGATGAAAATGGTACGCCGCTTGAATATTCTTGGAATGACGATGAGCTGAGGATTGGTAATAAAAACACTTACGTGAAAGGCGAGAAAACTTATATCATTAAGTTTACACAGCGTGATGTAACTAAGAATTACGACGATACGGGGCGTGATGAATTCTATTGGGATGTGATCGGCGATGAGTGGCGTGTTCCTATGGAAAATGTGCAAATTTCCGTGAAACTTGATGAGTCTTTGGTTGCGGCAAGGCAGGGGAAGGCTTTTTGTTATGTCGGCAGTCGAGGTTCGAAGACACAATGCGATTTGAGCGAAGATAAGGGTCGGATTACTGCGAAAATAGATAAGTTGAGTCGTCAACAGGGCGTAACTGTGGCGGTTGGGTTTAAGAGTGGGACTTTTTCTGGATATCAAGAAACGCTAATGGAAAAGTTGATTGGAATTTGGAACTTGATGCAGATTTTGGCTTATACAATCGCGACACCTTTGACGATTTTTCTAATAATTCGATATAGGCGGTTGGTTGGCAGAGATAAGGAATTAAAACCGATTCCACCGGAATATTTGCCGCCAGAGGATATTAGTGTTTTGATGTCGACATATGTTTTGAAAAAATACGATCTATTCAAGGTCAAAGGTTTGCCAAAGGTCGCGCAATTATTAGACCTGGCGGTTCGGCATTATATTAAAATTTATGAAGTGAAAAAATCTTCGCTGTTTAGCGGTGCGCAATATGAGATTGAGATTATTAAAGATTTGCAGGAACTTAAAGTCGAGGAAATTGAAATTGTCCAGGATATGTTCGACAGTCCATCTATTCCAAAGCCAGGTCAACGCCTAAATCTGAAAAATCTTCAAAATAATATAAAATACATGACGCGAACGCGTGACGATGATAAAAATTTGGAGACGCTAGCCAGAGAGAAATATGGTTTATGCGAGCAAAATCCAGAGGTTAAGCGAATAATGAGAGGGTGGTTTAAGCGAGTTCTTGTGTTGGCTGTTTTGTTTTTGTCGCCGATGTTCCTTGTTATGTCAATTATGCTCGTCTTTGCTTCTAGAGGTTGGTCGCTGACTGATAAGGGTCTAAGCTTGAGGCGATACTTAGAGGGACTGAAAATGTATATCGGTGTGGCTGAGGCTGAGCGATTGAATATTCTACAAAGTCCTGAGGGTGCGGAAAAAGTAGTTGTTGATGTGAACGACGAAAAGCAGCTCGTTAAATTATATGAAAGAGTTTTGCCTTATGCTGTGTTGTTTGGACAAGAGAAAAATTGGAGCAAGCAAATGGGCAAATATTACGAGCAAGTTGGCGAGGCACCAGATTGGTACGTTGGGCGAGGCGCGTTCAATGCTGTGGCGTTTTCGTCTGGACTGAGCGGATTGTCGACGGCGGCTGGTCATGCTAGTGATTATTCTTCAACTTCTGGCGGTTCGTCTGG
>CBDEJQ010000017.1:0-45773 GCA_965240135.1 uncultured Candidatus Saccharibacteria bacterium | reverse complement strand
CCGAAGGCCTTCATCCTTCACGCGGCGTTGCTCCATCAGGCTTTCGCCCATTGTGGAAGATTCCTCACTGCTGCCTCCCGTAGGAGTCTGGACCGTGTCTCAGTTCCAGTCTGGCTGATCATCCTCTCAGACCAGCTATGGATCGTCGGCTTGGTAGGCCATTACCCTACCAACTACCTAATCCAACGCAGGCTTCTCCCAAAGCGCCCGAAGGCTTTAATCCGAAGACCATATGCGGCATTAGCTACCCTTTCGGGCAGTTATTCCTCACTTTGGGGCAAATTCCTACGCGTTACTCAGCCGTCCGCCGCTCGCCGACATTTTACACAAAATTCTTGAATAAATCTTCTATATTACCCAGAAGCTTCCAGAATTCAGTGTAAAACTCGCTGCCGCTCGACTTGCATGTGTTAGGCACGCCGCCAGCATTCATCCTGAGCCAGGATCAAACTCTCCGTTAAAATCTACTTTGTATCAAAGTATTAAGGCTCTACAAAAATATAAACTGACGATGATATTGCACAATCAAATTGTTAAAGTTCATCTTAAGTCAGACTGAAGTATGATTTACCTCGCTTTACAGATTGTAAATCGTTGCTTAACTCGCACTCCAGCAACCAGACTTGTTACTAATCTTACAGTATATAATTGCCTAGGTCAATAGATTTTTACAATTATTTTGTTGCGAAAAATACAACGGTAGCCACAACCATACCAATAGCCGCCCCAGCCACCACTTCTACAGGGGTGTGACCATGAGCAACGCGAAGTTTTTTCAACTTGCTACCCTGCTCCGAAATTAACTTATTAAGCGTTTCACCCTGCATTCCGGACGAATAGCGAACCATCATAGCATCATACATCACTATAATAGCCAGCCAAGTAGCTAGTCCAAATACAGAACTATCCCAACCGTCTTGTAGCCCCAGAAATACCGCCAACGACACAACAATCGCACTATGAGCGCTTGGCATACCTCCAGATAGAAGTATTTTTGGGTTCGTATCACCACTGAACACTCGACGATTACGCCCCATGAGATGAAATACTTGCTTCAACCCTTGGGATATCGCCCACGCAATTACTGGGACTATCAAGACTTTCACTATTAATTACCCTCATCCTGCGGGCGATCCGCCATCAAACCGATCGACGAAACAGCGTCGCCGTCAGATAGACGCATAATCGTCACACCCTGAGTCGTCCTTCCGAGTAGTTTAATATCACTCAAGCCTAGTCGGATAGTTTGACCATTTTGAGAAACCAATAACGCTTCTGTTATTTCCGGATCAATAGTCTGAACAGATATAATCGGACCGGTTTTTGCAGTTACAACCGCAGCTTTTATACCAACTCCGCCACGTTTATGACTTGGGAAGTTCGATACCTTTGTACGTTTACCGAAGCCTTTTTCACTAACCACCAGCAAGGTTTGGTCGTCACCCGTAACGATATCCATACCAACAACAGAGTCATTTGGACGCAATCTTACACCACGGACACCACGAGCTGATCTACCCATTGGGCGCGTATCTTTCTCATTAAAGCGAATAGCTTGTCCTGCAGACGTAGAGATAATCACGTCATTTTCGCCAGTCGTCCTCTTTATCCAGCGAAGCTCATCGCCTTCGTCCAATTTAATAGCAATCAATCCGTTCGTACGGACATTGGCGTAATCTTTCACAGGAGTCTTCTTAACTGTACCCTTCTTTGTCGCCATGAATAGATAGCCGTCTTCGTTAGCGTTCTTTTCGTGCTTGATAATTGCCGTTATCTTCTCTTCTGGCTGAAGTTGCAATAAGTTAACAGCCGCAACGCCTTTCGCGCTTAGGCTGGCAGCTGGCACTTCGTAAGCCTTCAAGCGGAAGATCCTACCCATATTAGTGAAGAATAATAGATAATCGTGCGAGCTCGCCTGAACGACTTGATCAATAACGTCTTCTTCCTTAGTCGTCATACCACGCTTGCCCTTACCACCACGATTTTGCCTACGATAATCACTTACTAAGGTTCGCTTGATATAATTTTCGCTCGTAAGCAAAATTACCGACTCTTCCTCTGGAATCAATTCCTCGTCAGAGAACTTTCCTAATTCATGATTAATAATCTTACTGCGTCGCTCATCGCCATACTTTTCTTTCATGGCAAGCAACTCTTCCTTGACAACACGCAAAATCTCATTCTCGTCAGCCAGAATCGCCTCCAACTTCTTGATCAGTTCATGAAGCTGCTTCAACTCATCTTCAATCTTGTCGCGCTCCAACCCCTGCAATCGTCGTAGTTGCATCGCCAAAATTGCGGCCGCTTGAATTTCCGACAAACCAAATCGCTCCATCAAACGTTTATCGGCATCATCATAACTTTCGCGAATAGTCTTAATTACCTCGTCGATATGATCAAGCGCAATTTTCAGACCTTCCAATATATGAGCTCGTTCCTTAGCTTTGCGAAGTTCAAACTCAGTCCTACGTCGAATAACACCTTGACGATGCTTAATAAACTCCGCCAAAATCTCTTTCAAGCCCATGACCTTAGGCTGAATACCATTGACCAAAGCCAAGACATTATAATGGAATGATGTTTGTAATCCAGTCAATTTATACAATTGATTAAGAATCTTCTTTGGATAAGCATCTTTTTTCAGTTCAACAACAACTCGAACCTTACCGCGAGCACTTTCATCTCGCGCATCGGCAATGTGCGTTATTTTTTTGGCAAGGACAAGTTCTCGAACCTTATCAACAAAGCCCTCTTTGCTCATGCCGTATGGAACTTCGGTGATTATAATGCTATAACGGCCATTTTTGCGCTCTTCAATCGACGCAACCGCACGAATCGTAACTGAGCCACGCCCAGTTTCATATGCTTGACGCATTGGCGCACCACCATAAACTTCCGCACCTGTCGGAAAATCAGGACCCTTAATGTGCGTCAACAGTTCATCTAATGTAATTTCAGGATTATCTATTTGAGCAACCGTAGCGTCAACCACCTCACCAAGGTTGTGCGGTGGAATATTCGTTGCCATACCAACAGCAATACCCATCTGACCGTTCAATAGAATATTTGGGACAGCTGACGGCAGAACCACTGGCTCTTTCTCTGTTCCGTCGAAGTTATCACGAAAGTCAACAGTTTCTTTGTCGATGTCAGACAGCAACTCACCACCAATTTTATCCATTCGCGCCTCAGTATAACGAGAAGCCGCTGGCTCGTCACCGTCCATAGAACCGAAGTTACCCTGACCTTCAACTAGCGTATATCGCATCTTCCAAGGTTGAGCCAAGTTCACCATAGCGTCATAAATCGATGAGTCGCCGTGTGGGTGGTAGTTACCCATCACTTCACCGACGATCTTTGCCGACTTCACTGTAGCGTGAGGAGCGCGCCAACCGTTCTTATTCATCGCATACAAAATACGACGATTAACAGGTTTCAATCCGTCACGAACATCCGGCAAAGCACGGTCAATAATAACCGACATGGAGTATTTAAGGAAGGAGTCTTCCATAACACGCTCAACTGTCGACTTTTCAATACCGCGAACTTCTGGTTCTTCGTTCAGAATTTCCGGTTCTACTATATTTTTATTGTCATTGTCCGCCATATCTCCTCCTTAAAAGTCCAAATCTTCCACATTAACCTTAGCGGCATTTGTTTGAATAAAATTTTTCCTCAATTCTACACTATCACCCATAAGCTTCGTAAATATCGCGTCTGCCCGTTCCGCATCTTCAATATTAACCTTCACTAATGTTCGATTTTCTGGATTCATAGTCGTTTCCCATAATTGGGCGGCATCCATCTCACCAAGACCCTTAAATCGTTGCTGCGCCGTGTAGCCTGCCTGCTTAAATTTCTCAGCATTTTCATCAATCTTTACACCAGCAGCCTTGCGCTCATTGATCTTTTCGTTCAATTTTTGTTCGAGGGCTACTTCATCATAGACGTAATCTATCTTACGATTGCTGCCAGTCCCTCTACTTAGCCCAAACAGAGGTGGTTTCGCCAAATATACGTGGCCCGCTTCAATCACTTCAGACATGTATCGGAAGAAGAATGTCATCAAAAGCGTAGAAATGTGTGCACCGTCAACATCGGCATCTGTCATAAATATAATCTTGTCGTAACGAATACCACTGATATCAAATTGGTCGCCAATTCCAACGCCCATAGCCTTAATCAACGAAACAATTTCAGCATTAGCAAACATCTTATCAAACCTTGCGCGCTCAGTATTCAGCACCTTACCACGAAGAGGAAGAACGGCCTGAATGGTTGAATCGCGACCGTCCTTAGCAGAACCCGCAGCCGAATTACCCTCGACAATAAATAATTCACAATCTTTTCGGTTACGAGATGAGCAATCCGTCAATTTAGATGGCAAGTTTAAGCCTTCAAATGCTCCCTTACGGATAACGTTGTCGCGCGCAGCCCTTGCCGCCTTACGAGCTCGTGCCGCCAATGTAGCCTTGCCGACAACCTTCTTAGCTGTAGCTGGATTTTCCTCCAGGTAATACGCAAAATATTCGCTCATTACCTGATCAACATAGCGGCGCATCTCTGGATTACCAAGCTTATTCTTGGTCTGACCTTCAAACTGAGGATCCGGCAACTTCACCAAAATAACTGCCGTCAAACCTTCGCGGATGTCATCACCAGTCAGATTATCCTCTTTTTCTTTCAGTAAGCTATTCTTGCGAGCATAATCATTAATTACACGCGTGAGGGCTGTTCGGAAACCAACCAAATGAGTACCGCCATCAGGAGTTAAGACGTTATTAGCAAATGGCTTTACCACTTCAGCGTAAGTGTCGTTATACTGAACTGCAATTTCCACCATGCAATCTTCAACCTGCTTCTCGACGTAAAATATATCGTCCGATAAAACGTCCTTGCCAATATTCAGGTTTTTTACATAGCTCTGAATACCGCCCTCAAAGTAGAAAGCTTTTCGTTCGCCAGTTCGTTCGTCAATAACCGACGTGTGAATGCCTTTCGTAAGATACGCCTGATGACGAAGATAATTAACAACCCATTTATAGTCAAAATTAACTGTTTCCTTAAAGATGGTTGGGTCTGGATAAAATGTAATTGTCGTACCGGAATCATCAGACTTTCCGACTACTTCTAATTCTGTCTGAGGCACGCCTGTTGCGTATTCTTGGCGATAGATTTTACCGTTCTTTCTAACTTCAGCAATCATTCGCGTAGACAATGCATTCACAACGCTAGAACCAACACCATGAAGTCCAGACGAGACCTTATAGCCGCCGCCGCCAAACTTACCACCGGCGTGTAAGATTGTTAATACCGTCTCCAGTGTACTCTTACCTGTCTTTGGATGCTTATCGACAGGAATACCACGACCGTCATCAGATACTCGAACACCACCATCCTTTAACAAAGTTACTTCGACCTTTGTAGCATAACCAGCGATTGCCTCGTCAATTGAGTTATCGGCGATTTCCTTAATCAAGTGATGTACGCCCTCATATCCCGTACTACCGATGTACATTCCTGGACGCTTACGAACCGGCTCAAGACCCTCTAGGACCTGGATTTGTGAGCCATCATAAGATTGTTCATTTGTTTGTTTAGCCATATCTCCCTCACTATTATCTGAATTATCAGCTCTTTTCAACAACCTTATTATACATCAAAATAGATATATTCTCAAACTATTTACTTTTTCAGCATGCTTATGCTAAAGTTAGATTAAAGTTATATAACAACAAAAATAAAAGAGGTCAAAATGTTCAAAAAAATTATCTCGCGCCTACCATATAGCCCTTCAATGATCCACAATTTGGGCTTTTATGCGAAACGCTTACGCAAAGAAGAAGCCACTCGAAAGATCGGGCTTATCTTAACCGCCCTAGCGCTTATTGTGCAATCTTTCACTGTTTTTTCACCGCCAGAATCAGCCAATGCAGCAGATTCCAGCGACCTAATTTACGGCGGAATTTCTAGCGGCCAGCAACTGATGGCTCATTATGACGCGAACACAAATAATATTCGCGACCTCTATAATCACCTTGGCATTAGTCGTGCCAACCTGGTAGCTGCTACAGGAAACCTCCAAACCTTAAATAGTAACATGGGAACTTACTCATGGGGACTTACTCCTCACTTTGGTGCAGCAAGAGGTGAAGGATCTTACGTAGTTCGCACATCACAAGGTGGCGCCCGCACTTTTTATTATCGACCTCACAACCTCTGGGGCAGCTTCTCGTATAGAGCATTCGTTGGATATTCAGCTGGAACCGGATGGTTCGCAATTATGCTCAACTGCGGCAACCTAATCCTAAAATTTGCACCACCTAGCCATCAATGCCCAACAGGACAAGTTGGCACATACCCATATTGTTCTACCCCACCTAAGCCAGTAGCTACCTGTAATGCTCTAGACGTAAAAAAGAATGGAGACACATACCAATTTACCGCTAATGCCAGCGTGGCCAACGGTGCTACAATTCAAAAATATACCTATAGTGTATACAGAGGAAATACTTTAGTAAAAACTATTAATAGCAATAATAGGATAGCTACGTATACAGAAAAAACACCAGGATCATACAAAGTAGTCTTAACCGTGCATAGCTCACTAGGAGATAGAACTTCAAATGCCTGCGTAAAGACATTTACTATACCAGAGCCAGCAAGATGTCCTCAAAACCCTAAATTGTTAAAGGACAACCCTCAATGTCAACCATGTCCAGGCGACTCTACGATATGGATTAACGATAGTCGATGCTCTGCCTCGTTCGTACAGACAAAAACCGCAGTTAATCTCACCCAGAATAACGCCGACGCAACAACTACGGTTGCAAAATCTGGAGATCGAATTACCTATACTCTTTCGGTAAAAAACAAAGGCCTTAAAGAGGAAGAATTTACATTCAAAGATCAAGTCAGCGACCTATTAGAATATGCAGACATATTCGACGCTGGCGGCGGAACATTAACAGACGATAAAGGCGCTAGCGCAGGCAGCAGCAACGCAAAAGTTCTAGTATGGAGCCCTATCAAGATCAAGCCAGGAGAAACCCAGAAGCGCAGCTTTACTATCCAAATAAAGAACAACATCCCGGCGATGGCTAGCGGTAACAGTAATCAATTGTCTTATGACTGTAGGATTGATAACACATTTGGCAATACTGTCAGCACAAAAATCGACTGCCCTGCACCGAAAGTTATTGAACAAACCACTTCACAGCTGCCAAAAACTGGTGCCAGCGAGAATATGATGTTCGCAGGAATTATTGCAGCCGTGGTCGTATACTTCTACGCCAGATCGCGTCAATTGAATAAAGAAGTTAGAATCATTCGGCGAGACATGTCCGCAGGAACTTTATAGGAGGTGAAAAATGAGTGAAAAATTAAAATCTACCGTAGAGAATGCTGTCGACACCAGAGAATTAGCAGATTTAAGCAGAGAAAAAGCTGCTGAAATCGAAAGATCCCTAGAAAAGGCGGCTGAAAAAGAAAAATCAAATGCCGAGAATGAAAACAGCATTAAACATGAGGCTATAGAAATTGCCGCCCGTCAAGAGAAACGACAAGAGCAAAAAGAATCTAAAGAGATAAAAGAAGATAAGCCTCTTACAAAAAAAGATATTGAAGCTTCATATAAGAAGACTTTGGAAAATGTACAAGACCAACTATCAGCTCCATCCAGAGCCTTCAGTAAAGTAATTCACAACCCAGTCGTCGAAAAGACTAGTGACGCAATTGGCAATACTGTTGCCCGCCCTAACTTAATCATTTCTGGCGCCTTAGGAGCAATAGCTTCTGTCGTTGTTTATTTTATCGCCAAACGATACGGATATCTATTATCAGGATCAGAAACTATTATCCTGTTTGTAGCTGGCTGGTCTATCGGCGCTGTTATTGAATACGCTCGAGTAGGGTTTATCAACAACAGGAAAAATAGCTAGATAGATGTTGAATCTTATCTCAAGCTAATCATCACTTCACTATCGTCATCATCACCATTGCGTAAATCGAGCCGATTCTTAACCACAGGTTGGCTCGGTTTTACATTTACAGAGGAGACGGGATTGTTGTCTGTAGTCATAGACATATTTGGCTTATTGGCGACAGCACTATCTATCACAGAAGGTTGACTTTGCTGTTTGCTGCCAAGATTAGAAGCCGTAGCATTTACGCTATTTATACTAGAAGGCACATTATTAACCACCCCTGGGCGACCTTGCGGATTCTGTATTTGCGAGGAAGTCTGTGGGGCTTGCGAATTTACTGGTCTTACGGTTGGGCTAGAAGCGGGCTTTCCTCCTAATTGTTGTCTCTTCGCTAGCCATTCATCTAAGAACGATGATCCACCGCCCGACGATTTTTGACCAGTAGAAGTTGCTAATTGAGAAGGACTCGTCTTTGGCTGCACACTACCTCTAATTCTGTCAAATATCTCCTTCTCAACAACAGCCCGCGGTCTACCGTATTTCGCAGCAGATAGCCTTACTAACGCGTCTCTCAGCTGATTATTAACTTGCCCCATCGGAGGAATCCAATTCATACTAAACGGCGCAGACGGCACGTTATTAATCATCACAGAAGTTATGGACTGGAAGTTTGGCAATTTAGCCAAGTCGTCGACATCAAAAGTCGGCTGGAACTTCTTAACCATCAATTCGGCGTCAGTCACACCGATACGCCCAGAAATAACTGTACCGACGTTACCAATAATAGCTTCTCGTATCTTATCTGTTAACTGCGTCATAAACTGGTTGCCCATAATAAGACTCAATTTATACTTACGAGCCTCAGACAAAATAGATTCAAAGCTGTCAGTGGCGAAGTTCTGGAACTCGTCAACATACAATGAGAAATCAACTCGCTGATCCTCTGGAATATCCGCCCGAGACATCGCTGCTGCCTGGAACTTCATCACAAAGATAATACCCAGAAGCTTCGAATTAAGCTCGCCCATCTTACCTTTCGACAAGTTGACTAGCAAAATCTTATTATTATCCATAATTTCGCGCAAATTAAATCCAGATTTCGTCTGACCGATGATATTACGCATTGCATCGTTGGAAATAAATGGACCAAACTTCGATACAACCCATGAAATAACCTCACCTGCCTCATTTGACCTCTGTGACGCAGGAAATTCCTTTGTCCAGAAATCAATAACTTGCTGATCTTTTACGTACTTAAGCTTACTCTTAACAAACTCGGGATCGATAAGACATTTTGGTACATCAATAAACGTTCCACCAGCAGGATCTGACATCAACAGCAAAGCACAGTTTCTAAAAATATGTTCCAAGCGAGGACCAACAATTCCCGTATGGCCTGGATCGTAAAGCCCATAAAGCATATTAATTGCTTCTTGAACCAAAAAGTCTTTTTGGTCTGGAGTGTCGAACTCAAACATATTCAACCCAATTGGATTAGTCATATCAGCAGGATTAAAGTAGATAATATCCTCAACACGTTCTTTTGGAACCTTGCCCAATAAAGATTCAACCAAATCACCGTGCGGATCAATAAAGGCGAATCCCCGACCATCCATCATATCCTGATAAGCCATATTTTCCTGCAAGACAGACTTACCAACGCCTGTTTGACCGATAATATATACGTGGCGACGACGGTCTTTTGTCCCGATTCGAATAGGTTTTTTGACTCCTCGAAATTCGTTATACCCAATCAGCAAACCCTCATCCAAAACGTCTGTTGGTCCATCAACCTGCTTGGACATCTGTCGCTTAACTTGTGAAGTCGGGATCGCGTTAGCTCCAGGCAAATGGAATAACGTTGCCATTTCTACACTGTTGAGAATATTACTACGAGTTTCCTGAGGGAAAAACCTCATAATATATGCTGTTGTCATTTCCTCAACATTCCTAGTTAAAGAGAACTTAAACCCATTATTGCGCGGTGAGTCAAACAACGAGAAGGCTGCTATTATATTTTTTAACAACACTTGAGAGCGCGCCGCAGTGTTTGACGAAATTACAACACGTACTAAAACTTCATACGCAGGATAGCGAGCCTTTTCGCTGATAGCATCCACTTCCGCCTGCTCTAAAGACGTTAGCTGCTTGTCCTCAGAATTAGAGCCGCCGTCTTTTTCATTATTCTCTGGCGGTTTCCACAAAGCCTCCATAATATCCATAGGAGCAACACCACCGAAACCCTTCTTCTTGCCCTTATTCTTCTTCATGCCGTCAATATGAGACTCTGAAGCCTTAGACCAACCGTCATACGCCGGACGCAGTAAAAATTGTACACCTATTCCATCTTCTTTAGACGCCGAAGACAAAGCATTTAATAACGCCCTGGAAGCATCTCTTTTCGACTCCTGATAAGTCGATATTGGATAAACAAAGGACTTTTTCAGGGTGAATTCGCCGCCGATGGTTCCGCTCATCTTGCCGACCTTGCTGAATATATTAGTATCAGATACCTCTTCTAGCCGAGCAGAAGGATATGCTGCCGCTACAGCTTGACGAATAACATCAACTAGCACTAGCGGAACAACCGCGTAATAGTGAACTAATCCACCATGCGCAACAATCTCAAACGATATATGACGTTGGCCGTAGACTTTACTTTTGAATCCTTTAGTTGCCGTACTTGAGATAATGTTATACATCACCTGGGCTTGCGACAACACCTCTTCAGTTAAATCTCGCTCATCTCGATTTGAGCTATTGACGTCTTCACTTGTCGGAGGCAAATGTATAAGCAACGGCACCATCTTCAAGCCTCGTTCATAATTTTTGGCTTCCCTCAGCATGTTACGATACAACACAAAAGCTACCGCAGCACCAGCGGCTATAATAACAATCGCGATAAAACTAACTATCAAAGGACCCGCACCCATACAAAACCCTACTTACTACCGTCGTCATTTTGACCTAAAGTCTTATTATATCGTTTTTTTAAATAATCTGCCTGGAGCTGTGCAATAACTCTATTCCTCTCATATGGATTATCTTTTGTTAAAGCTATAATCTTTTTAACTTTATCCACCCATTCTCTTTCTATCAAGTCTTCATCCGCTGCTACCAGAGGAGTGTCATCATCAGCTACTACCCCTGACTGCTTCGCACTTTGATCGTCGTTTTGAGATTGAGATAAAGGAACTGTTGTGGCATTATCAACAGGCAAAGCCACGGGGATATTGTTATATTGCTCAACCCTAACACCAAGAGACCGCTCAGACTCTCTTCCGACTTCAGGATTTAATGATGTATTTTCTACATTATACTCACCACCACCTATATTTTGTGGCTGCACCTCAGGGGTCCTATTAACTTGTGGCAGTTCGGGATTCATAAATATATTGTACCACGTAACTACTTAAAATACACGACTACATTCAGGAAGGGATTAGTATCTTTTATGTATAAAAAAACACGCCAGCAGCTCAAACACACCAAGTAATAATATCTCAAAGATCCCAGCATCGCCCATCGATTGCATACCCACATAAATAACTGGAGCAAGAGAGATTACAGTAGAGTAATAATACGTCTTATACTTAGATTCATTGCGACTATTCTTGAAATTAAAAAATTTCGCAGCTATTCGCTCCGATGTTAAAAATACTACATAAGTTAGACAGATAAATAGTACATACAAGCATACAAAAAACGCTAAAATCCCAAACGGACCAGCAGAACTCGGGTTTGTCGCGTTCAAAATAACCGCAGTCAAAATCAATGCAACCAACGCTATAAAACTAATTATCTTCATCCCCATACTCACATCATACTATACACAAGAAGCCTGAGCGATAATACTATAGCATATAGACACAAACCATCCGCCGATAAAAAATAACTATTAGGCGCGGGTGCTACTTGCCTATTACCGCTCGAGGCGATTTGACCGCTCCTTAATTAAGGAGCATTCCTTGCAGTGTTCCTCTGCATACATCCAGGACTCTCACCGCTAGTTCTTTAACGAGGATTAACTGGATGTATGCGGTACTAACCGCGCGCTCAACGCTTTTATAAGGCGGAGCATTGGCTGCGTCATTATAAAAATCATGCAGCCAACTGTCCGTCAATTTATACGCAAAATGTAGCTTTATATAAATTTTATTGTTAATGTATTTTTGCTTTTTTATTTTTCTAAAAGCTTAACCTTATACTAGCATAGCCCTATTTAGATGTCAACCATTACTCGTCCAAAAAATATTGTAATTTTCACCTATTTTTTAATGTTGTTAAAATTATCATCTGTTAATTATTCTCCTATCGCTTTATGGTCATATGTGTATTTTACAACAAACTTACCATTTTGAGTATTAGCCAGCACAGATTCTGCTGTCATTTGATAAAGATACCCTCGACTTAGTGACCGCCCAATTGCACGACTAACCTATGATTATCTGTCATCCAAACATTGCCACAAAAATAGGTTCGTACAGTCAATATCAGACCGAAGTCTAGCACTCAAATCCGCGATAAAATAATAGTCTCTATTCCCTACTTTATAAAACTCCGTTAACTTTCATTGTCACACTACAGCAAACTTAACAAAATTATTTTTTATATTATTATAAGAACATCCAAGCATCAGTATGTATATTAAATCTTATACATCAAAATGTTATACAACAGTTTTAATTAAAATTACAAAACGAAAGTATAAAGTTTATTTATAATACACAAAGCCACCCTTTACACTTCAATAAAAGAGCCCTAGAAGATGTGCGATAATTTAATTTGTCGCACACATAAAAGACATAAAAAGCAATCAAACAAACACCAGTCTCTGGTATATAACTTCATAGTGAAAGCCATTAGAAAAAATAGTTGCGAAAATTAGAAAGAAGATTATAAAATATGTGGTATTTTTTACTCAACTTTTTACAAAAATATTGTTGACATAAGCATTTATATAGCTTATTATAGGGGTAGCTTCTGAATAAAAAAGTTATACAGAGGCCAAAAATAAAAAGAAATTGTAAAACTCCACTTTTTTGAAAACAACCACTACTCGCAGGTGGTTGTTTTTCTATATTAAAGATAAATTCTACTCTTTAGCATAAATAAAGTCAGCGATAAGACTGACTTTTAATTTAATCTATCTGGTGGAGCTGCCGGGTACTGCCCCCGGGTCCAACTGGTATCACAGCATTCGTCTACGAGCATAGGCTTATCTAAATTTATTTAATAACGCTACTCGGATTTAAAATAAACCAAGAAAACCGAGTTCCGTTACGTAGTAAAAGTCCTATATATTCGCTACTTCCGAATATATAGCAAGCAACATAGGTATAACACCCTTAGATATTGACTGTTGCCACAATACAAGGATGATCGCTAAAAATTAAGCAGCGATTGGCGCAAAGGCCATCTTAGGAGCGAAAGCGCTCGCTACGAATGACTTTGCTTTTGTAACAAAGTTTGCATCTAAAAAATATACGTTACGCGTATCGTCGGCTCGCAGAATGTCATGATAAGGTCCAATTGTCTAAAGCTATATCAGCCCCATATATCGATTTATATTATATCTCTATCTCATTCAAAAATCTACATGCTTATGTTTTAATAGATTCATGATTAGTAGAGTTATTTCAGCTACACCCTACGGATTTAGTGGACAAATCATCGAAGTTGAGGGAGATATGTCAAAAGGGCTTCCTAGTCTACAAATTGTCGGAATGGGTAATAAAGCCATCGATGAGTCCAGAGATCGAGTACGTAGTGCAATAAAAAACTCTTCCCTAGATTTTCCGAAAGGAAAAATAATCATCAACTTAGCACCGGCAGAGCTACCAAAAGACGGATCTCACTTTGATCTTCCCATCGCCTTATCTATTTTATGTATCAGCGGCGCGCTCAACCAAAGCGACGTAAGTAATGCGGTTTTTGCAGGTGAATTGGCACTAGACGGTAGTCTACGCCCAATACGATCAGCGATCATTACAGCCGAAGTAGCCAAAAACCAAAAAATTAAATCAGTATACGTGCCAGCCCAAAATGCCGAACAGGCGGCGCTAGTGACTGGAGTTGATGTATTTCCAGTAGAAAACCTAAAAGCACTCTTCTTACACCTCAAAAAAGAAAAGATTATTAAGCCAATAGACAGATCATCAATAAAAAATATATCTCGCAATCATAAAAACGTTCCAACTATCGACGACATCTACGGACAAGAACAAGCAAAGAGAGCTATTCAAATAGCAGTTGCCGGAAGACATAATATTTTATTGTCCGGCCCTCCAGGGTCAGGAAAAACTATGTTAGCAAAATCTTTGAAAAATCTATTACCGACCCTATCAGAGGATGAAATAGTAGAAGTGACAAAACTTCACAGTCTTGGAGAGCACACTATAATAAACAATACCATAGTAGATAGACCGTTCAGATCACCACACCACACCGCAAGTAGAGCGTCTATTATTGGCGGAGGATCGAAAGTGCAGCCAGGAGAAATCAGTTTAGCCCATAGAGGTGTCCTATTTCTTGATGAGTTACTCGAATATCCGCGCACTATACTTGAATCACTTCGTCAACCCTTAGAGGATCACGAAATTACCGTCAGTCGTGCAAACGGTAAATTCAACTTCCCTGCCAATTTCTTATTAGTAGCCACAATGAATCCTTGTCCTTGTGGATTTCTTGGAGACCCAGAAAAAACTTGCGTATGTTCACAAAATCAGATTCTCAATTATCAAAAAAGATTATCGGGACCATTACTCGATCGAATAGATCTAACAGTATCGGTTTCACGAGTTCCCCATGAAAAATTATTAAATAATAAAATGTCGACAAAATCACAACAAGATGCATTTTTATCTGAGATACATAAAGCCTACTCTATTCAGAGAGACAGATATAAGTGTAGTTACAAATACAACAATGACATTCCAAGTAGTAACGTTGATAAAATTACATCAATCTCAGAATCTGCAAAAACCTTCTTGACTAACGCAGCCAGAAAACTAGATTTAAGCACTCGCAGCTATTTTAAAGTTATAAAAGTTTCTCGCACTATCGCAGATTTAGAAGGATCCGCGTCTATAGAAGTTCCGCACATAGCAGAAAGCCTACAATACAGACAGATTAATATAGGTTAATTATTATCCTTGAAAATAACAGACATCTCTGTTACAATAGCAACTGAGTTAATCTAAAATTGCTTCAAAAAGGAGAGCCAGAGATTAATAAATCAATCCGTATCAACGGAGCAATCCGTGCAAGAGAACTGCGGATAATTGGTCCTGATGGCGAGCAGCTAGGAATCATGTCCCTTAAAGAGGCTTTAAGTAAGGCCAACGACATGAATCTTGACCTAGTTGAAATATCACCGGGAGCCAATCCGCCAGTTGCTAAAATCATTGACTGGGGTAAGTACCAGTACCAAAAAATGAAGGATCAACAGAAGAATCGGCGCCAAGCCAAATCTGGAGACCTAAAGCAGATGCGCTTTGGTCTAAAGATAGGAGCTGGAGACCTAGAGGTTAAGCTGAAGAAGATCCGTAAATTTTTAGAGGGCGGACATAAAGTTCGCATACAAGTGGTCTACAAAGGTCGCGAAATGGCCCATAAAGAGATCGGCTACGAATTGATCGACAAAATCATGGAACACCTTAGTGAGGACGCAATATTAGAGCAAAAACCTCAGATGGCTGGTCGCAATCTGAGCGTAGTAATAAGGAGTAAATAATGCCAAAGCTAAAGACCCACAAAGGCACTGCGAAGCGTATCAAGCTGACCAGCACCGGAAAATTGACCCGCCAGCGCGCATTTGGCGGCCACTTGTTGGCTAAAAAGTCAAAAAGTCGTAAGCGCGCAATCAACACAACAGCAACAGTAACTGGTTCGATGGCTAAGAACGCCCGTCGAGCAATGGGAGTATAGTTATGCGAGTAAAACGAGGAGTTGCCGCACGCGCTAAGCATAAAAAAATCTTAAAAGCAGCTGAAGGAATGCAGCATAATCGCACCAGAAGTTTTCGTCTTGCAAAACAAGGTGTTATTAGAGCTCTACAGTACGCCTACCGCGATCGCCGAAACAAGAAGCGCGATCTACGCGGTCTATGGATTACCCGAATCAATGCAGCTGCTCGACAAGAAGGCACAACTTACGGCAAACTTATAGCTTCTATGAAATCTAAAAATATTGAGATTGATAGAAAAATATTAGCAGAATTGGCAGTTAACGAGCCAAAAGCTTTCGCTGAAATAGTAAAAGCAAGTCTATAGTAGGACAAATCTACCAATATAAAACACCCTGACATTGTGCAGGGTGTTTTATTCATAGTCTGCCTATAAGCCGGGTTCTGTCTAGGGCAATCATCTATCTAGTTTGCTTGTTGCCAAACAAATCAAGCGGTTATCGATCTGCGGACGGATAATCCTATTTGCAAATCTCCTTGCAGCCGACAGGGTTTACCTCTCGTCTATGTCGCCATAAACGACTGTGGGCTCTTACCCCACTCGTTTCACCTTTTCCCTCGTATATAAAATACGAAGGTAGTTTCGTTTCTGTGGCACTTTCCCTAGAGTTGCCTCCGGTCGCCGTTAACGACTGTCGTATCCTTCGCTGCCCGGACTTTCCTCTTAAGTACAACTTAAGCGATTGCCTAACAGACTACATGATATATTATAGCACTAAACCCCAGACTTGTCTGTGGGCGCTAGATATTCCCCGCATAAATGCAAGGTGGGTGCTCGCAACTTATTGCCACGACAATAAATCATTAAAGCTCCCTATCATATGATGTTAGGAAAATCATACGCGCCCACGGATAAATCCAGGGTCTGCCTATATTATACACCAAATATGTTCATAAATACACGCAAAATCGCCTGAATACAGCCCAACATAACCTGCCCAATTACATCAGAAAACAGCACAACTATAATCATCACTAGAAGAATGCCGTTCTGCTCAATTTTCTGCATAATACCCCTGACGCTATCTGGTGCTACGGCGTATAGTATTCTAGACCCGTCCAGAGGTGGAATTGGTAGCATATTAAAAACAAAAAAACCCAGATTCACCGATACAGCGGTAGAAATAATCAGCCCAAATATCGTAGACTGTACTGCCCCAGCGCTATTAATAACGCCACTAAACACTCCGACGCCAAACACAATAAAGGCGATTACTAAATTAGTAATTGGACCAGAAAGAGCGACAAGAGCCGCCCCCCAATCGCCAAAACGGACTCTATTTGGATTAAATGGAACAGGCTTAGCCCCTCCGAAAACCGGAGCACGCAACACTACCATAATCAAAGGAAGCAAAATAGTCATCACCGGATCGATATGTCTTATGGGATTAAGTGTCAATCTCCCCTCTTCTTTTGCGGTATTATCGCCCAATGCATATCCCATAAAAGCATGCATAGCCTCGTGAATGGTCATAGACAATAATATAACAATCAAAACTACTATTATTTCTAAAATCATAAGTGTTATTATAGCATCAATACACGATCTTGACTAATTACGCAAATGCCGCTACAATAATAAGGATTGTTATTAATAATAAAGTAAAGAGAGTGGAAATGGCATCACGATGTGATTTAACAGGCAAAGGCAAGCAGTATGGCAACAACGTCAGCTTCTCCCTGCGCCGCACTAAGCGTGTTTTCAAACCAAACCTTCAGAAGAAGACTTTTGTTGTTGACGGTCAAAAAATTACCATGACTTTAAGCACAAAAGCTATTCGCACCCTGAAGAAAAAAGGTATTTTGGGCGCAACTGCTGACAAGTAATCGCTAAATCAAATTTTAATAAAATAACTCCGATTGTATTATCGGAGTTATTTTTAATTCAACGAGAAGACCCTAGCTTTTCGATATCTGAACAACTGTTAAATTATCTGGCAGATCCGTTATTTTCTTTAGCTTCCACTTTGGACCAGCTTCAACAACTGGAGCTCCTAGATTTTTTACAAACTCATCCACACCATTCTGTGGAACTTCATAGTGCAAAGTAGCGTCATTGTAATGCACCGGAATCACCACCTTAGGATCCAATTGACGAATTATTGAAGTTGCTCCCATTGCGTCTAATGTATATCCATTTCCACCGACAGGTAATATTGCAAAATCAACAACACCTATATTTTCGAGCTGATCATCAGTTAGCTTACTCTCAATGTTACCAACAACCACTCCCTTAGCTTCACCAATCGTAATTTTATATATTGTAGATTTTTTAACATCATCTGCGGTGTCGATATGTCGGCGCGCTGAAATTCCTAATAATGAGATGTCTCCTACTTCATATTCACCTGGACCCGAAAATAGTAGTCTTGGTGTAGAATCCACAACAGCAAACCGATCCTCCGTAACCACTTCTACGTCATTATTCACAGAAACATTTTTTCCTCCGACAATCTCTAAATTCGGATCAAATACCACACGAAGTTTCTTTGTGGTAATAATAACAGCATTTGCTCCTTTATACTCTATTTCAAACATACCTACTCCTTTCTCATTATATTTTCCGTATCTACTAATACAGAGTGCTTATTTCTTACAATATCCATTATAAATCTATCTTTGACACTCATCCTATAGTAGAAATCATCATAAGATATTACTGCATAATTTATTTCTATTTTTCTATCTTTTTCGATTTTTTTAACAAGATTTTTTATAGTTACGGCAGACATATCATCGCCGACCAATAGCAAATCAACGGCAGAGCTTGATCCGACTACTAATTTCCCCGAAATAATAGCCAATCTTAAACCTCTCATTCTCCCTAAAGAATCTTTCCAGGAAACGCTACTCGCAGCACCCATACCGTCTTCTGTATTTTTATCTGAGAATATAGCTGCAAGCGGCTTAATGTAAGGATAGTCTTCATTTACGCTATAGTACAGTTTATTATCAATAGCATCTTGCTGCACTATGCCTACAGACACCATATTAGCTAGCTCTCGACGGACGGAGTTTATCTGCTCATCGATCATCCTAGTAATTTCCCTCACATAAAATGACTTTTCTGGATTATTCAGAAAAAGATGTAATAATTTTACCCTAGTTTTTGAACCAAATAATGAATCAATCATTGTACTATAATTGTAACATATTTTTTACTTACTATCTAATACTCGAGATAAATATTGTTCACACGAATGAATATCTCCCCATTCAATAAATGGGTTTCGTCTAAACCACGTCAACTGACGTTTCACTAAGTTTACATCACTAACAATAAACTCCCGAATAGCCTGATCTTCATCTATTTCTTTCTCGATTAATTTCTTAATAATAGGATAAACATTACCCGTCATAGCCTCATTACACCACCCGGTATTATTGGCTAATCCTATTGTTTCTTCTACAACACCGTCCTTGAACATTTTTTTTGCTCTATCTGTAATCCTCCGTTTTAGTAGTTGTTTACCCGTGGTAATTCCGACAACGATAGTATTATTCAATGGAGCCTCCAGTCCAGACGGCTTTTCATCGGCTCGCTCAATAGCCCTAATTAGATATCTTTTATTTTTACTATTCTCCGGCAAGGCTACATCGTGATTGACGCAGTATTGTTGAAGTTCAGATATCGTCATTTCTTGTGAGTTGGCTCTCTTTTCTCTGCTGGATTTACCTCCAAATTGAAAATCAAATATAACAGAATCAATATACAACCCTGTTCCACCAACAAGAAATGGAATATTTCCTCGACTTCGGATTTCTTTAATCTTTTGACAGGCATAGTCCTTAAATTGCGACACATTGAAAGGATCTCCTGGATCCACTAAGTCAATACCCCAATGAGAAACCCCCTGCTGCTCTTCCGGAGAAGGCTTAGCCGTCCCAATATTCATACCACGATAGACAGTTCTACTGTCAGCACAAATTATCTCTCCTCTATACTTCTTTGCCAATTGTATAGCTAATGACGTTTTGCCGCTAGCGGTAGGACCAACAATTACAATTAATGGTAGGCGACTTTCATCAACGCCATTATCCAATTTTATAAACCCATCCAATTAGCTTAATCCTACAAAGACTTTATATACTCAGCAAGCTGCCCCAATGATATTTTTTCTTCGCCAGATTGCGTGCGAACACTAACCTCGTTAGCTTCCATATCCTTTGGTCCTACGATAAGTTGAACAGGTATCTTCATGGAGGTAGCTTCCCTAATCTTCTTACCTAATGATTCATTTCTAGAGTCTATTGTAAATCTCACATCGTTATATCTAACTGGTTTCATGAGGGTAATATCTGATAATATGGTTGTTATTTTATCAACATAATCTAGCACTGTGTCATTGATCGTCAAGATACGGACCTGTTCTGGAGCCGCCCAAAACGGAAACCATCCGCCAGTATGTTCTATAAACACACTCAAAAATCGCTCGACTGACCCTAATAAGGCACAGTGAATCATAACTGGTGTTGTAAAATTACCATCAGCATCCGCATATTCCAAACCGAACCTTTGTGGCTGCACGAAATCTAGCTGCACGGTTGCAACTTGATGTTCACGGCCGATTGCATCTGTCGCCATGAAGTCAATCTTTGGACCATAAAATGCCGCCTCACCCTCTTGTTCAAAATAGTCCAAGCCTACTTTCTCAACAGCAGATTTTAACTGGTTCTGTGCGGAATCCCATAAGCTAAGATCGCCTAAATACGAATCAGACTCGTCACGATAGCTTAATCTAACCCTGAGCTTCATATTGATTGATCCATACAGCTCACGAGCAGCAGATAATAAATTATTAATCTCGCCTTCAATCTGATCAGTGCGACAAAATATATGACTATCATCCTGCGTTAATGAGCGTACACGGTTCAATCCGCCCAGCTCGCCAGTTTTTTCGTCGCGATAATCTGTTGTCGTCTCCAAGTATCTTACCGGCATATCACGATAACTTCGCGGTCGTGAGGCGAAAATTTGCGTATGATGCGGACAGTTCATGGGCTTAAGAGCCATCTCATCACTAGTTTCTTGGCTTTTAACTAAAAATAGCTCTTCTCCGAACTTAGCCCAATGACCCGATGTTTCATATAGGTCTTTTTTCGTAATATGAGGAGTCCAGACCTTTTCAAAGCCAAACTTCTGTCTCAGCTGGTTCGAGTATTGAGCCACTATGTCTCGTAAAATCGTACCGCGAGGAGTAAACAAAGGTAAACCAATCCCTACCAGAGGAGAGGTTGTATACAAATCAAGCTCCTTACCTAATTTGCGATGATCTCGCTGTTTTGCAATTTCCAATCTATTAAGATATTCATCCAGCTCTTCCTGCGTAGCAAACGCTACACCATATATTCGCTGCATTTGTGGATTATTCTCATTGCCTCGCCAATATGCTCCAGCTGTCTTAGTAAGCTTAAATGCGCCAACTTTTCCAGTGCTATCCACATGTCCACCTCTACACAAATCAGTGTAATCACCCTGAGAATACAAAGAAACAGTCTCGACTTTACTATCGCCATCAGACACAGATCCCATTTTTTCTCCAGCTAATTCACTAGCAACTGTAGTACCAGATCGCTTAAGATCGTTCAGTAGTTCCACCTTAAATGACTGATCTCCACTTATAGCCCAATCAATGGCCTCTGCTACCGACACATCGCGCCTCTCAAACGGATAATTAGCCGCTACGATCTTTCGCATCTCCTCTTCTATCTTCGGAAGGTCAGCTTCAGAAATTGTCCCGTTGTCAAGATAAATATCATAGTAAAAACCATTATCGATAGCCGGCCCCACACCAAACTTCGCCTGAGGCCATAAATGCTGAATAGCCTGTGCCATAATATGCGCCAGGCTGTGTCTCATAGATTTTAGTTCTTCTTCACTCATACCAATATTATACCACGCTCCTTGATAGTAGACATCTGTTATGGTAATATTATTATATCTGGGCGATTAGCTCATTTGGCTAGAGCGCTTCATTGACGTTGAAGAGGTGAGAGGTTCGAATCCTCTATTGCCCACCAGATACGACGATTGTATAACTCTTTATCAGTTACTGATGAAGAGTTTTTTTAATGTCGTAAAGGAGTATAGAAAATGACAATCGCAAACTCAGATAACATCAGATCTCATATCTCTCGCGTGTATGTTGAGTCACGTACCTCGAAAGAGAACAAGCCGTATAGTGTATTGAATATTGACTGGGCTATGCCGAATGAAAAGGTATACAAGCAGACTATTTTTCTCTCTGCTGAACAGTTGGCTCTTATAGAGTCATCAGTTGCTATTGAGGCTCTACTTTAATTGTAGGCCTTTATATTTTTGGTGCTTGCGCTTAAAAGCAAGTTAAATGTCAAGATAAAAGCAGCCAGAGTGCCATTGTAGCGGGCTGGTACTCAAGTGTTATATTGAATAATTAAAAGCTACAAGAAAGGATTAAAGCAAGTTATGAAGCTTATTGAAGCAGCTGACGCTACTAGCATCATTACGACAGTTATCGGGTACTTTACTCAAAACTGGCCTGCTCTTGCAATTCTGATCGGCTTCGGCGTTGGTCTGAAGTTGTTCCGCAGCTTTGGCAATCGTGGCCTTAAAGGTCGTTTCTAGTAGTTCGCGGGATGTACGACTCCCACCACACGTATATCCCGCATCTTGCTTAAATTAAATTATGAAGACTATAGAGATTGTACAATTAATAACTCAGACTCTATCTGCTAATTTCTCTTCTCTTTTGGCGATCGTCGCTGTCGGTGCTGGAGTAAAGATAGTTTTGGATATTATTTTTAAATCTCTCTATTCAGTCACTAATTCGAGATAAAGGATTCTTTATATGTCGTCTACAGACTTACAGACAATCTTAGATAAATTCCTTGTAAAATTCTTCGTAATTCTATTCTCTGCTTTTATTTGTTGGTACCTTATACGACGAATTAGCTATTCGGGAGGTGATAAGTAAATGAACTCTAGTGATATTGTCAGTTTAATTTATAACGCTATTACTCTTTTTGCGTTGGGCTTTTGCGTTTATTTTCTTTACACTGATGTCTTTAAGAATAGGAATAATAAAAAATGATGATGTTATTCGCTTTATTCTCCATTTTTTTGTTGGTTATAGTGGTTTTTTCGATCGATGAAGAAAAAGAATATCAGACTTATTTAAGAAAGAATCTTAAAGATGAAAATAAATAAAAGAGTATTTTATATTTTATCTTCTCTTCTAATTTTGTGCTATTCTGTTCTTTCGCCTTTTTATAAGGTTTCTGCCCTTGAAAAAAAAGACGATCTACCTGCTTTTAATGAAGTAAAGAATATTAGTCTTAAGTTTGGTCAATATGATTCTGGCGATCTGACTTATACTTGGTATAACTATCTCTTTAATAAGAAGAAGGATGGTAGTTTTAATTTTGTATGGAACTGTCCTGTTTTTTTTACTAGGGATCAAGCTAAGGCAAGTTATGATAAAGCTGTAGCTAATAATGAGGGCTGGCTTGTTACTCAGAAAGAATATATATTCGATTCTGCTTCTCAAGGTAATAAGGCTCCTGTTAAGTCTTTGCAAGTCTATTGGTCTGAGAAAAAATTGAATAAACAATTATTAAAATATTATAGAGGTCTAGGTTATTATTGGCAATTTAATGATTTTATCTCTAATGGTATTTATTATTTGGATATGTATTATGGTGATAGTGGTAGTGTTTATATTGGGTGCTATGATATACAGTCTTTTACAAAAAACTATTCTAAGTTGACTGCTGTTTTATCTGATACTAATGAAAAAGTTGGTCTGGATGCTCAGAAAAAGGGTTATTATAGTAAGATTTCTACTTTAATAAATACGTTTCCTTATGAAGTCGATAAGAATACTATAGGTGATAAAGATATCTCTATTCGTGACGCTTATCAGCAGACTTTATATCCACAATTTGAATATGACTTGAAGCATCTTAAACTTAAACTGAAGCATCTTAAAAAAGAGGATTCTATAAAGTTTCCTGATGCTTGGGCAAGTCTTGACAATAAGAAAGGGTATTATATTCCCGACAAGTCTGATTATTATATATGGTTTACTGTCCAGAAGCGTAAAGGCGGTGATGTGATTCAGAATGGATCACAGATTATAAAAGCGGACGGATCTTTTGAATTTGATCTTCCTTCTTTAGATGAATATGCTATTTCCGCTAGCTATATCGTTAAGGCTTGTTATGCTTACTCTTATGATAGAGATAAGACTATAACGCCTGATAAAAATGATTATTGTTTTCATATAGGACCAGATGAATCAAAAGAGTTAAAATATGGTACGCGTACTATTTATTTGAATGCAGACGGATCCGTAAAATCTGGAAGTACTCTAGGTTTAGACTGTAATTATGGTTTTTGTTCTGAATTGAAGCAGAAGCCAAAATATGAGGATTGTTCTCAATATGATTGGAAGTTTGGTGATATTAAGATTCCGTCGCCAGGTTCGATTGCTTGCTCAATTCGTAATTCTTTTGTTTGGTTTTTTACAGATTTTATTTTTGGTATAATTTTTCCAAAAATTGAAGATCTTCAATCATTATGGGATGATTTATTGAACACTATTATTGATCGATTAGGTTTTTTGGCCTTGCCGTTTACGTTTATAAAAGGTGTGTTTACTACTGTCGGAGCTATGACTTCTAACAATAATACTTGTGCTGTTTCACTGACAATTTTTGGATCTACTGCTAACCTTGAGATGTGTAAATGGCGATATCAATTACCTGCTGTTTGGTCGTTTATGCAGATATTTCTTCAGGGTGGTATAGCTATTGGCTTTTTGTGGACTTGTTATCGATTGGCCAACAGATTCTTTGGAATCTATGTAGAGGATTATGAAGAAGAAGATCACGAGACTCAGTCTGTGCGTTGGTTTGATGAGCGTACTGGTGATCACGGTGACTGGGAAGAAAGGAGAAAGGATTAGTTTATGATAGTAATGTTTATTTTATCGTTTATAGTCGTTGTAATTAAATTCATTTTATCTCTTATATTGATTCCTGCCGCTCCATTAGTCTTTCTTAACGCCATTAATAATGTTGTTCCTTATTTTGCCTTTCCGATCGTTGTTCTTAGGAATTATATAGGTGATACATTCTTCGCTACAATGCTCGTTATGATCGTTACTAGTATTACTGTCTTTATAGCAATACGTCCTGTTCTTTGGTTTTATAACAAAGTGAGGGGTCATTAATGCCTAATATTCTACCATTCGTTTCTAAGTCTTTTAATTTTGATAAAGAAGCTATTAGAGAAAATAGACGCAATCGCAAGGATCCAGACTATTTTCAGCCTTCAGGTATTCAGACGTTTTTCGGTGAACAAGGTGACGGTAAGACTATAACTCTAATTCATTTTTATAAGAAGATTGTAAAGCGATATCCAAAAGCTATTGTTGTTTCTAACATTATATTAAAAGATCGTACCGCTCTCAGATTCGATGGATCTTTAGATAAATTAAAGTCTATCCTCTCTAATGAGATCGATACTGTTTCTAGTTATATTTATTATTCTTCTTTAGAAGAATATGCTCTTGTAAATCAATGCGTCCGTAATGGTAAATATGGTGTGATAGTTATTACTGATGAATATCAAAATTATTTTTCTAATCAGGATTCTCGTAACGTTCCACCTTGGGTAATCCATCAGGCCGCTCAGAATCGTAAACAGAAACGGATTCACCTTGTTACCTCTCAGGATTATGATCAATTGGTAAGGATTATGATCAATTGGTAAAGGCTGTACGCCGTCGCTCGGATATTGCTTTTAAATGCAAGTCTTTCGCTCTTCCATTCGGCTTGTCTGCTGGCCCTATTTTTACGGTTTACTGGGCGTTTATCGCTAAGAAGCTGGAATTTGACAACAATGGCAAGCGTGTTGACGGATCGCGTCCTCTTAAAATGGGATTCTTCTTCCAGTCGCAAGCGTTGCGCGATTCATACGATACTAATCAGGTAGTATTTACTGGTTCTCAGGCTGACGGCGTCTATCTCGCCTCACAACCTACTGTCACGGTGAAGAAACTTGCTGTTCCCCTTAAAAGGCGAAAGGGGGTGTTTTCCAGGTAGAAGCGACTCTCTGATCGGCGCGAAAAGTTGGCTTTTCGCGTCCGGGCGGTGTCTATAGGTTCCCGCCCGTAGGGCTACTTGATAACCCAACACTTAACAAGCGTTTATAGAGGTAAACAACACATAAAAAATAACATATTGGGGGTATGTTTTATGAATCAATCTTTAACTGTAATTGAACACATTACAAAGGAATACCCTAATAATATGTATAAAGTCACTATTTTTAACAATCCTTTAGTACTTCCACGCCCTAAGTTAGGTCATAAGCCTAATATGGATTCTGAGAAGCCATCAGAAAAAGCTATTGAAGAATCTTTACGTCGTACCCGCACAACTATTTTTGATTATGCCCTATCTAACAACTTCTCTTACTTTGTTACTTTTACTTTCAATCCTAAGAAGGTCGATAGGTACTCTATAGAATCTACATCGAATATTATGAAGTATTGGCTCAATCGTCAGAAAAAGCATTCTCCTAATTTTGCATATGTTATTGTTCCAGAGTTTCATAAAGACGGTGCTATCCACTTCCATGCTTTAATTCGTGACTATAACGCTGAATTAAAGTCTACTAATGTTTTCCAAAATGGTAAGCGCGTTTACAATCTTACTGGCTTTACTGCTGGATTTACAAACGCTCAGAAGCTTGACGATGATCAGACGAAAGCTGCGGCTTATCTCACTAAGTATATTACTAAGGATATGCTCAATCGATTCAATAAACGCCGCTACTGGGCCTCTAAGAATCTCTACAAGCCCATAAAACGTTATGAGTCATTAGATGAATTAAAATTAAGTCAGTATATTCACGATGATAATTTAACTTTCCATTCTGATGCATATAATTTATCAATTTATCAATTCAAACGTAATTCGGATATTGATTCTATTTATGATTTATTAGTCGATAGAGATGTACCTATTTCGATATCTACCATTCCTATTGGTATCAGACTTCATCAAGCATCATTACCTACCATCTTCAAGCAGACTCGCCCTCTTCCGCCTTAATTTTTTGTTTTCAGGTAGTCTTCTAGAATTTTCTTTATCTCTGTAGTTTTATTATAGGTTCCTATTGTACAGAATGCTGCCATTACTATTATTACAACCACTAGAAATGCTATTAGCGCTACTATTGCAATTATAATTTCTAGTTGATTTAGGTTTAATTCCATGTTTATTACCTTTTTTTGTTTTTTTAAGATTAATTTCTAATTGCATTATATAACATAAATTGGAGGGTAGAAAGTGATTCTTTATGAAAATATCCGAAGCCTTTAAGCTTTATATTTGCGATTATGTATTAAGGGCTGGTAAGTCTATTAATACTGAATCTAGCTATTTGAATATCAGTAAGTCCTTGATTTCATTCTTTGGAGATGTGGATATTGAAAGTTTGTCTTTTTCGGATTTTAGAGATTGGCACAACTTTGTTTCATCTCGATGGAGATCGAATACCGTTCGTAATGCCATCTCTTGCATTCGTATGGTATTAAAGATGGCCGCAAGGAGAGGATTTAATGTTATGGATTATGAAGAGTTAGTCGTCCCCAAGCGTGAGAAGTATGTTATTCAATACTTATTACCAGAGGAGATTGAGGATTTCATTTCTGTTGCCTCTCGTCAATGTAGAGGCTATGGATCCATGAATCGATTGCGCAATATTGCAATGTTGCGTTTGTTGGCCGCATCGGGTATTCGTGTTTCTGAGTTAGTGTCCTTGAATCGCAATAGTATTCGTCATCGCAAATTCACGGTTATTGGAAAGAGCAAGAGTCCTCGTGTTGTTTTTATTGATGGAGTTACTGAAGATGCTATAAATAATTATTTAGCTTGTCGCACTGATGACAACCCTGCCCTCTTTATTTCTCATCAAGGTGCTCGATCTCGTCTTACCACTGGCGGTGTTCGTCGTATATTTGAATCTATTTGCGATAATTCAGACTTTATTAACGTAACCCCTCATACTATTCGCCATTCGTTTGCTACAATGCTTTTAGATAAAGGTATTGAATTATGCTATATTTCGGATCTACTGGGTCATCAGAGTTTGGATACGACGCGTATTTACACACACTATACGAATACAAAATTACAACATATTTATGATTCAGTTATGACTTAAATATGTTATTATATATGTAGTTAGTAACTTTTACAGAGTATTCCATTGACGTTGAAGAGGTGAGAGGTTCGAATCCTCTATTGCCCACCAGATGCGACATATAAGCCTCGTCTATAGTAGACGGGGCTTTTTATTAATAGAATTAGTTAATACAGCAAAAATGACCAAACCTACACGTTTGCCATATAGACCTTGACTTTATTTGATAAGTATGTTAGAATTTAAAGTATGAGTAAACATGACTCACCTAGTTTAGACACAAAAAAGCCGCAACACTGTTCTTTATTGAGCAAGACCAAAATTCACTACGAATATAACAAGAAGATCAACGAAGAAAGATCTATACTTAATTAAGTTTCCAGACCCACAGAGCAATCGCCTCTATAATGAGGCGATTTTTATTTTACACAGCACTTTTCCACTGGATTTTTTTATAGTTATATGTCAATATATTGATATGATATGCATAAAATGTTTTCACGAAAAAACCCGCGTAACAAATTCTCGTCAAAATAAAAAATACCCAATAACCTGGCGTAGACATGTATGTGACCAATGCGGTTATTCTTTTACAACCTACGAAAAGCCTGTGATTTCCTCCGTTGTCATATCACAAGATGGCAAGAAAAATAATTTTTCTATAGGAAAACTGATACTTAGTATTGCGCGAAGTTTTAATCATAACGAAAAATTAGCAGGCTCATATAGCTATGACTTGGCCAATACTATACAAGATAAATTAACACACCTACAAAACAAACCCGCGATATCATCGCAACACATCGCCGAAATAACCCACTCAACATTACAGAATTTTGACCAAATAGCTGCACTGCAATATGCAGCACAACATAATCTTATTATCTCTCAGAGAAAGAGGCGTCGTGGTCGTCCTTCTTTTTCTTATTCTTCTGAGCACGACTCTGATCATTCATCTCTACAGTAGTCTTCTCTGTCACGTCAAACTTATCAAGATATTTACCAAGCAAAAGATGAGTTTGTGCATTATATGACGCCAACGAGCTATATACAATAGAAGTAACAGGCATCAAGAACCATTGTAGAACCATCAATGTGTTTCTGCTCTTCTTATATCTTTCTGGACGAGGCGGCAACAACTTGAACGATACAAAAATCAATACCAAAATACTTATCATAGCTACTTGTTGTATTAAACTAACAGTATCTGGTAATTGATGGGCGGCGACACTGCGCGCGGCTTCACTGTTTAGTACAAGAGGAGCCCATCCACCGAAAGCAACAATTAGAGCAATACAAGCCTGAGTTACATGACCATCTAATAATCTCACAAACCTAGCCAGGCTGGGCCAAAATTTTACCGTCCTATTTTTATTAAATATGTTATTACCAACATACGCCACATCTGAGGCTCCATAGCTCCAACGTCGCAGCTGAATAAACTGAGCTTTCAATGTTTTTTTATAGCTATTAGCCAATACTGCATCTTGATAAATCGGCACAAAAATTGGCACAACTTCATAATTACCATCAAAATAGAAATAGCTTCTCCAGTACTGGTGACCATCCTCAACAATTGTTCGCGTGCTCCAAAAGTTCATCTCAACGAGAGCATTCATTGGTTGCGAATGTGACGCAAAGTTACGCAAAGAATATGGGCGCATGGAGCTGATAATATTCCAAAATGAATTCCCTGTTGCCACTACTCGCATTGGCGCAGGAACATCCCATATATTATTAGTAAACAAACATATAGGCTGAAACGATAAATGCTTTCTATCTTCATGAGTAATATACTCATATGTCACATAATCAAAGTAATACTTATGCGGCTTATTATCACAATCCATTGTTGTAACAATAACATCAGAAAAGGCTATTTCTTCCTGTTGTAAATATTGCTCCAGCCACTTGCCTGCATATGTGATATTTCCGCCCTTACCAACTACCTCGTTCGGCAGATCTTTCGGATGTTTTACAATGTGGAAAGAATGAAAGTACTTACCGTATTTCTTTTTCAGTATTTTAGCCGTTGTATCAATATCAACACCACCACGCTCTTCGTACGCAAAAACTACAATCAGACGCTTCTTATCATATGTTGTATCTAAAACTGATTTAAGAGCAGGCTCAATCACTTCTATACTCTCGTTGTATGCAGGCATAATAAGAGCGTTGTAAATATTACTAGGTTTAGGATAGTACCCCTCTTCCGCAGCAGACATAAATTTTAGATTGTCTACATGTTGTTGATATAACAACTCATTAGATTGATTATCTCTCAGTCTAGAATACGCATCCTTTGGATTTTCCAAATCAGATAACCGCTTATTCCAGTCGACTTTTGAAGCTTTTACCATATTATTATGGCCATTAACTATCCTATAGCTGATAGCTATTGTTTTTACAAAAGCAATTAGTATTATAGTCAACAAATAAATTGATGCTAAAACGGGACTTACTATGGATAAGATAACCAGAAGAACAATAGCACCATAACTTAGCAACCCAGGAAGCATCTCAAAAAAACGATATTTTTTTGTTCGTTTACCAAGTGGGATTTCAATGTCCATGTATTATCCTATCGATGCAATTTTAATTATAGAATAGGCTAAAATAGCTAAAATAGCTAAAATACCCAACGTCAACCACAAAAGAAATATAGCCAAGCTTCGTTTTTCTAATGAAATTAACTTAACACTTAGCGCAGAGTGACCAAAAACTATCATAAACGCCAAAACAAAATAACTAAGTAGACTAGACCAGTGGCTCCTATAAAAATTCGCATCACCATACGTAGTGTAGCGCGTAATAACCTGAGCCTCGCTATGTTTTATTGATGATCCTAAAAATATAGATTCAACAATAGCCACAACAGCATTAACGATCAAAAGAGTTACCACAGTCCTGTCGCTAAAAACAATTTTTATCGATTTCTTTATAGTGTCTTTCATAAAATGGAGCCGTTGACTGGGCTTGAACCAGCGACCTGCTCGTTACGAATGAGCTGCTCTACCAGCTGAGCTACAACGGCAAACTCCTTAGGAAATTATAGCAAAAATAGGAGTTTTTTCAAACTAGAACGACTATTTATCAATTGAAATGAAATATTTTACTTTATTGTTATTTTTTAAGTAGTTAAACTGGTTATTAAATTCAGTCAACGGAACTTTTACATAAGAGTAATTTACGGTGTTGCCTTCAATATTATTAAGCGTCACAAAATAATATCCGTCACCCGAAAGAGTCTTTATAGGACCTGAGATTTTACCCTTTGTTAATGACATAGCCGCTTTCGTTAGACCTCCGTCAGAATTATCCGTAGAGACGGATAGATCAAACACCGACTGCACTTTGTCGCCCATTTCCGTAGCAATATCCTTTAAGGATTTACCCTCTTGCAACCTCTTCTTAATGTCAGACACTAGGTTGTTAGCTGTTTTATCAATCTTAAAAGACACTTCCTGTTTTAACAAAGTATATTTCATGGCAGTTTTTAGCTCATCCATTGACCAATGAAGATTGTCTTTTACTACAGACTCATAAGCGGACTGTGATAGCTTGCTAGATTCCTGCTGTTTTTTGATAAGATCTTGAACCTTTTTATCATCAACCGTGATATTATTTTCTCTCGCAAGTTTTTTGGCATATGCCACCTCTAATGCCTTGTCTATGGACTGGTTTTGGTAGAACTTAACTTTGTCTTTTTGGTCTGCCTGACCTTGAGATTGTAATACTGCCAATGAACTACGATGATACAGAAGATAATCACTATACTCAGCATTTTCTCCGTCAATATTAGCCACAGGAAGAGGTAAAATCTTAGTTATCCTATATGCGATATCACTTGTATCTTTCCAGACATATAGCTGCGCCCAACCAAGAGCGATGAAGACAATCAGGATAACAACACTAACGAGCATCGTTATCCATACCAATCGACGTTTGGTGTATTGGATGGGATATTTATGCTTACGACCAGCCGCCAAGACCTTCTCGCGGTGCTGAGCTACTGTATCGTTTGTAATCCTCTTAGGTAGCTCCTTTGGCTGTTTTTTATCTTTACGGTTCAATAGATTCTTCATTAATATCCTCCTTCTTTGTCGAAATTTCCACTGCGTCTTGTAGTCTATTATAGATCTTATCTGGATGTTCTACATTTTTTATAACAAGATCTCCAACAAAAGTTTGAATAACTATTGTACCAAACTTAAACATTTCTCCGCTAAACCCCGGGATACTATAACTAATATTCTGAATTTTTGACAATTTCAGCTCAATGACATCTTTACCAAAAAATCCATGTTGAGTAATCTGACGAATTCTCTGATCGGTAACAATATAGTAAGTGTAAAACCACATCAAAAAATGATAGAAAAATAGCATTAGACCAAAAATAAATCCGCCGACAAACACCCATAAAAGATTCAAATTATCTTGCCAAATTAAAAAAGGCAATGAACCAAGCGTCATTGATCCTAGAAGCAGATAAAATCCTTTTCTCATAGCAATTATGTGACGACGAAACACAAACAACAGTTGCTCTCCGTCACGCTGCCCATCAAATTGCTTATCTTTAATTTGCTCTGTCATATATTTGGTACCCCGGGCAGGAGTCGAACCTACAACCTTATCCTTAGGACGGATCTGCTCTATCCAGTTGAGCTACCGAGGCATACAACCATTATACCACGGTAGCTCTCAGGAAAGACTAGCTTAGCGAGTAAACTTTTCGCTTAATGTGTGATAATTTACCAATTCTTCCGGCTTGAACCAGTGTTCGATCTCACGAACAGCCTCATCTGAATCGCCGGATGCGTGAATCAAATTTGGAACTCCCTTTTGACACTCATCCGCATAGCCAAAACTAATGTGTGAGTAATCACCGCGAATTGTTCCCATGTCAGCCGACTTAGGCTCTGTTGGACCAACAATCTTCCTAACAACAGCAACAGCTTCAACGCCCTCTAGTACCATTGCTATAACTGGACCATCCATCATCATATCTAGTGTTATATTCAAAGTATCCTCGCCTCGACGAGTAGCCAATTTACCGATGTCCTCGTAATGAGCATAGTAATGGTCTCTAGATGGTGATGTCATTTTTACACCAACTATTTTTAGACCAACTCGCTCAAAACGTTGTAAAATTTCCCCAACGATACCTCGTTGAACTGCGTCAGGCTTAAAGACGATCAACGTCCTCTCAACGCCACAGTAGTTTTTTTCGCTTTCTGTCATAGATACTCCTCTGCTTATTATTTTCTAATATAGTAGCAGAAATAAATAATTTGATAAACATATTCATTAGCGATAGAATAAATATTATGTTTATGTCAGAAGCTTTAACTGATTTCTTAGAGCACCTAGAAGTTGAAGGTGGGCGTAGTCAAAAAACCATCATAAATTATCAACTATATCTAGAGAGATTTATCGATTTTGCCGGCGATATAGATGTTGATAAAATTACATCAGAACTAATACGTCAGTATCGCCTCTGGTTAAACCGTTATAAAAATGACAACACTGGCGAAGAGCTGTCTTTAATTACCCAAAGTTATCATCTTATTGCGCTACGAGGTCTACTGACCTACCTTTCTCGTCGTAATATCAAGAGCCTGGCTGCCGACAGAATTATATTGCCCAAAGTAGTACGTAAACAAGTGACTTTTTTACAATATGACGAGATTTTACGTATGATCGATCAAATACCAACCGATACAGAATCTGGTCTGAGAGATCGAGCAATCGTTGAGTTGCTATTTTCCAGCGGACTGCGTGTTTCAGAATTGGTCAATTTAAACCGAGACCATATAAACCTAAAGAGGCGCGAATTTATGGTGCGAGGAAAAGGACAAAAGGATCGCCCTGTTTTTATTTCAAAAAGTGCCGCCGAACACATATCAGCATACTTGGAGTCTAGAACAGATAATCTACCCGCTCTATTTTTAAGCTATAGCAAACGCCACGCAACTCCCAACACCTCTGGAGACTACCGTAGGTTAAGCGCGCGAAGTATTCAGAGAATGGTTGGTCAATATGCTAGATTAGCTGGTATCACAAAACATGTAAGCCCACACACTATGCGCCATAGCTTTGCCACCGACCTACTTATGAACGGTGCAGACTTGCGCTCAGTCCAATCAATGCTGGGACATAGCAATATATCAACAACACAGGTATACACGCACGTTACCGACCAGCATCTGAAAGACATTCACGACCGATTTCATAGCGACACAGAATCTTAACCTATGGCTTACATTGACCTGCGGTAGCAGATCCGCCGCCAGATACAGAGAAATCTTTGCATAGACTATTCTTTAATTCAACTGCATTATTAGGATATGCGAAATCATCTCCTATTTGCAATCGAGCCTCAACTCTTCTAAACAAATCACTTGCCCGCCCCGTGGAATCGACAATTGGCTGAACTCCATCAAAATTGACAATTGTTCCGTCAGTTTTTTGAAGAGAAATCTTCACACTACCACCTTTATATATAGACAATAATCTCAAGAACGCAGTTTCGCTACCAGCTGGAATCTCATCAACATCAATCACCGCTTTACACGAATATTCGCCAGAAAACTTGAATGTCTTACTGCAAGAGACCACGCTTGTCCCATTATTGTGTTCATTACCGTCAGTTGCGCGTGGATGATCAGAAATCTTACCAGAAACAGCAGTACCATTCTGACCTACTACGTCTGATCTTAAAACGTTCGGCCGCAAGAAAGAAGTGACACCAGTTGAATCTAACGCCGCTAAATTAAAGGTAGCGCCTGGATTAATAAGCTGCACGCGCATCAATTGCGGCGAATTAGCATTCCAGTTGTTTTTCGTCGGCAAATCCCCAGAAGTTGATATTTCAGTGTTAGCGGCGTTGGCGCCATTCAAATTGCTCTCATCATCGCGCCTATACCATTCGATAGAGATCTTGTTGAATGAACCAGTTGCGCGTAGTGGCACAATTTGAGATTTTTCCTCAATAGACTTATATATAAAATCTTGAGATTTCATAGTGATTTTTACACAAGTATACGCTTGATCAAATTTTTTACCCGCATCTGTACCAGTTTTAATAATAGTTTCGCCAGAAGAGCTACCTCCGACAACACCAGATGCCGCGACCATATTACAATTAATTGGACCATTCAGCACTCCTGCCGCCTGAATATTGCCCGTCTGGGCGGCACGAACCACACGCTTAGCATCCTCAACCCCAGCCAAAGCCGCGTCATAAGCACTTTGCGACAGATCATTATTCGAGGACTGTCGCTGATCCATAATCATCAACTTGATAAACCCAATAGTAACAATAGTCAGCAACATCGCGCCAAATATGACCGCAAAAAGAGACACAGCACCTGATTGTCGCGTATTTTTACCCATTCGTCCTCACAATCATCTCAAATTTATTTATAGCACAGAACTCAAAATTGCTATCATCTTCAGTCGGAGCTTTACAGGAAGAATTCCTTATTTCACTCATCTTGCTCGTCCCCAGCGTAAAAGTCAATTTATACAGCGCCTCTCTTGAATTATCTGAGGTAACCTTTTCTAATGTAACTTCGTGCACACCAATTGAGCCATCGCCGCTATTGATAGCCCTGAGTAAATTGGATGATTTCGCAAGATCGACGGTTTCCGGATATTTGCCAGAAGCATCTTTTTTACATAATCCGCTATCCGCATCAACTACACGCACCAAATTCACTGGGTTACCATCAACCTTAAACAGACTATTTCCGCCCAACAGGCTAGGATCGTCCAAATACTTTGGATTATTCCACACATAAGAATGAGAGCCAAGGCAAAGTCGACCAGTTGACCAATTGCTATTATTCGGCACCCTCAATCCCGTGCTATCAATCTTTTCGGCATTCGCCTGAAGAAAATCGCGTCGAATAGTGTCTGAAATATCTCGCCCCGCTTGATTAACATCACGAAGCACAATTCCTCTGCTATACATTTTTCCCGCTTGAATACCCACCATCGCAATCGACAACAAAAGAACAGAGATAAAACTCATAGCGAGCATCAATTCGATAAGCGTAAATCCTTTTTTATAGCCCCGAATCATACAACCTCACAATCGTACCAATAGTCGCCGGCATTTTGCTGCCAACTGGCATCCAGCACGCTTTTATGTACGCATCATATTTATTACTATCCCTACTTCCGACAGTCGTACTCGGCTTAACCAACCTAACTGATATTCCATACGTTTTTTTAGTATCACTATCAACCCGCGCGTATGTTTCTGCCGCTTTATAATCTCCAGGATTGTTCAATATACTAATCTTCGAAGCAAGTGAAGGTGTCGCAGCCAAAGCAAACTCTTTCGTAGAAAAATCATCAGGACATTTCTCAGCACCCAAGTTTCCTTCATTGCTATTAACAGCAGAAACGCTCACCGAATTATTGTCTACCAATTTCTTCCAGGTATCATTTTTCATATCATGCGCATATCTTAGCATTTCAGCCTGAGCGTCAACCTGTTGGCGAACCAACGTCGTCTCCAAAGAATACTGAGCGATAGCCATCCCGCGGTTCATAGTTTCTAATGAAATAACGGCAACTAGGCTAAAAATGGTTACTCCAAGCAGCACTTCAACAAGTGTGTCGCCTCTGTTAAACTTACGCATCAGCACAGCCTCCTGTCGCATTGCCCACAACTACAGCATCAGCAGAACCTGCATGCGATCGTAGAAAAATAGATAATCTTTCTCCCGGCAGCCAGCCGTCATCATAAACACAAATTTCCCTCTGTTGACGCTGCTCGCCAGCAGATTGCACAACTCCAGCACTATTTTTATTGTTGACGAAATCAGTTAAATTGTCACCGAATCGGCTCGTATCAGTTCTAATATCCAACTGCCCCGTCTCTGGATGGCGATACATTAAAATAGAAATATACGCACTATCCTTAGCTTGGTTAGAAAACCTAGTTTTTGCTTGCCAATTAACGATATATTTATCAGACTCAGCGCCACGTTTATAAGTCCATGCGCTACCCTTATCTGGCCTATAGGCATAAACTGGATAAGTTTTGTACAGATTGCCGTTCGTCGAACCTAGAGAACCTTCAGTGGTAATATAGCGACCAACAATCACACAATCAGATTGACCACGTAGAGTTTCAGCTCGACCGTCAGAGCCTTCAATTGGGCAAGCGCCCTTAGATCGCTCATTCTCAACATTGACCACCTTCGAGTACTCATTTCGCAAAAAACCAGCATAAGACTGCACTGAATCGCGATATTGCTGACGATTAATTGACATACTTACGCCAACCATCAACATAGAGGTCAGCAAACCAGAAATAGCCACAAACAAAATCACTTCAATTATGGTAAAACCTTTTTGTTTATTGCCCATCACTTCTCCATTATAGCATAAGCGTTTTTTACTTAGACAATAAGAAAGCCCCACTCTAAAATTTGTCGGCTAAAGAACCAAGCGAGCAAAAACCCTACGATAAGCAATGGACCGAAGCATATCCGTGAAGTTGCTTGCAATTTTCCTCGCATCATTGACGGCAAGACAAGAAGCGTGCCGATAAGATTTGCGATAAATAAAGCTGCAAAAGCTAAAAGCCAATTTCCCAAGAATAGAGCCAGGCCAAGGCCAAGTTTAACATCACCAAAACCAATCCAAGTTTTATCTTCCCCGTAACGATATTTCGAGAATAAATATAGCACCATATATATTCCGCTCAAAATCGCAATCGACCCAAATAACGTCATCAAGCTTTTTGAGAAATCGCCAGATAAATATACTTTTATTCCCGCAAAAATAGCACCAAGAATGATAAACGGAATATTAATTACATCTGGAAGAAGTAGCCATCTGAGGTCATAGACGAATAAAATCGCCAGCAGCACCAAACTTGCTAACCACAAGACCAGCAACGCGACTTGCCAGATATCCGTCAATGATCCCGGCCAAAAAACCATAGACGCAACAAATAATCCAGCCATCACTAGCTCTAGCAAGATTTCCGTCCAGCCGATAAATACTTTGCAATATCTGCATCGTCCCAATCCAGCGACCCAACTTACCACAGGAATCAAATCGCACCACATAAGCTCATGTCCACAAGATAAACAACGAGATCTATCTTTGGAAATTTTTTTTATCAATGGAGATAATTTCTTTAATTCCTTTTGGTCAACTTTTTCTCCGGCTTTTTTATCTTCCATCAATTGACGAGCTCGCAAGCGCCAAATTTGCGCTCCGGCGAAACTGCCTAAAATAGCCCCTAAAAATCCCACTAGTACAAACTTAATCATACTTCTTATGGTAACAAAAAACCATAAAAAAATCAGCCCCATACCGAGGCTGATTTGTAATTTATCTATGGATTATACGTCCTGGCAATACAATTGCTTTTGAGAACCGTTGTTCTCCAACAGAACTACGACTGCCGCATTGCGCGAAGATCCGTTTTGCAAAGTTATGTTTGCTGGATCGTCAGCAGATGGAGCTGGCGTGCTAGCAGGACATTTCTTACCTCGCATAACCTTGATTTCATTGCCAGCGACTGACATTGAAGCACCAGGTGTAGCAACCTTTAACTCTGAAGACTTGTCGTATTGATCAAGCTTATCGACATACTTGCGTAGAGACTCTTCATTAAACGTGCCACCGTTACGATTAGCTGAATTCCAATTGGTAATAGCTGCGGCAACTGTTGAAGCGTCGTTCTTCCTTGACTGGTCGCGCTGGCTACGCTGCAAAGCTGGCAATGCGATAAACACCATCGCAAAGATAAGTCCAGCAATAGCCAAGACTAGAACAACCTCGATGATTGTAAATCCTTTTTTATTATCTTTTTTTGTCATTAGATTTCCCACCTTTCTATGGTTTACCTATATTTACGCAAAAATGCTTACGTTTATAATACACTAAAAATATAAGTCAGTCTAGCGAATATTAATGTTGCCAACCAAGCTATAGATTGGAAGCAAGATAGCCGCCACCATCGTACCTGCAACTATAGCCAAAAAGACCATCAGAACTGGCTCTATCGCCGTCGACAAAGCGCGAATTTCCTCATCAAGCTCATCTTCATAAACCTGAGCGGTCTTACCCATCATCTCATCAATTTTACCTGATTGCTCACCAATTTTAATCATCTGCGGCACCATTGCTAGGAAATAATCTTCATTAGATAAAGAAGCTGAGAGCGCCTTACCACCCTTCACCTTATCTGACGCACGAAGTATGCTTTCGCTAATAATCACGTTATTGACAGCATCAGACGTAATACGAAGCATGTCAAGCATTGGAACTCCAGTACTCAAAAGAACTTGACCAGTCCTGGCAAATCGTGCCATGTACATCTTCCTAAACATCCCTTTGAACATTGGGACATTAAGCTTAAAGATGTCTTTAGTCCTAATTCCCTGTTCAGTTTTCAGATATTGTGCTAGGAAATATCCACCAATAATCATCACCAATATAACAAGCCACCAAAGACTACTAAAAAAGTTCGCCACTTTAATCATCATAAGAGTTACAAATGGCAACCCCTTATTTAAGTCACGATACAGACCCTCAACTTGCGGAACGACCGTGAATAACATAAATCCGATAACTAAGATAATCACTACCAAGACAATTGACGGATACATCATAGCACCCCTAATCTTACTCATCATAGCAGCCTCTTTTTCCTGCTGAGCAGCTAACCTCTTAAGCGAATCATCCATTGTACCTGACGTCTCGCCGGCCGAGATCAAAGCTACATAAACTTTATTAAAAGCTTCTGGATGCTTTGCGAACGAATCAGACAAGGATTTACCGCCTTCAACGTCAGAGATAATTTCCTGAACTATTTCCTGCATACGCTTATTCGTAGTCTGCTCCTGAACCGTTCGAAGACTTTGCGCCAAAGGTAGCCCAGCTCCAATAAGAGTTGCTAGCTGACGAGTAAATACAACCCTATCCTTAGTGGTGATTCTACCAGAAAACCTCGCAAAGAAATTTGTTTTATCGTCTTGTAATTCAATTTTTAACGGCACAAAGCCTTGAGCCGTCAAGAGTTTTGCGGCAGCGTTTTCACTATCAGCCTGAACAACTGATTTAACGATTTTATTACTTGCGCTATCTCTGGCTTCGTAATCGTACTTTTTCATTTATTATCCCCTCATCAACCTCTCGAATTCCGTCAAATCGACAGCAAATTCACGAGCACTATCATACGTAATCGTACCATTCTGCACCAAATTGACCAAAGTTCGATCCATCGTCTGCATCCCCTGATCGGCGCCAGTCTGAATCACGGCATCTAGTTGGTGAGATTTACCCTCGCGGATAATGTTACGCACCGCTGGATTGGCAATCAAAACCTCTGCTGCCACAACTCGTCCACCGCCGATAGCTGGGACTAGTCGCTGCGAACAAATTGCCATCAAAATATTACTGAGCTGAGCGCGAATCTGTGGCTGCTGGTGTGGCGGGAACACGTCAATCATACGGTCAATTGATTGTGCGGCAGAGTTTGTGTGTAGCGTCGCAAACACTAAGTGTCCAGTTTCAGCAATTGTAATCGCTGCTGAAATCGTCTCGAGGTCGCGCATCTCACCAATCAACACAACATCTGGGTCTTGGCGAAGACTCGAGCGTAAAGCCGCAGAGAATGAATAAGTGTCGTAGTGAACTTCCCGCTGAACTACCACTGATTTTTTCGACTTGTGAGTAAACTCGATAGGGTCTTCAATGGTAATAATATGCTGTGAGCGCTCAGAATTGATCTTATCAACCAGCGCCGCCAAAGTTGTTGACTTGCCAGAACCAGTTGGACCAGTAACCAACACCAACCCGCGAGGAAAATCCGCAAACGTATTAACAACTGGCGGCATACCCAGTTCAGACGCCGACTTAATCTCATTTGGAATCAAACGTAGAGCTGCAGCCAAATTGCCACGCTCATGGAAGGCGTTAACTCGGAATCGTCCCAGTGTGCCAAACGCAAACGAAAAGTCAAATTCTTTATCTTTTAGCAAAATCTGTCGCTGATCTTCATCAAGAATCTGGAATACTAACCTCTCAACCGCAGGCTCGTCCAGCGGCTGAGTTCCGGCGGCCGGCATAAGCGCACCGTCAATTCGTAGCATTGGCGGCAAACCAACTTGAATATGAAGGTCTGAAGCTCGCTTCTTAACGACTTCTTCCAGCAAAATCTCAATTCGCAATTCTTGATTATTCATGTTTCCTCCTTTTACGCGGTATCCGCCGCTACCCTATTAACTTCTTCTATTGTCGTTATTCCATTCAACGCCTTCAGATAACCATCTTGACGCATCGTAATCATCCCTTGTTGAATTGCCGTTCGCTGAATTTCCGCTGAGGTTGCACGCTTAACAATCAAATTCTGAATCTCTTCGGTAATATCCATGACCTCATACAAACCAGCTCGTCCAGCATAACCGCGAGGAGTTTGCGGCGTATCTTTTCCTCTCGCCAAGGCAAACGACGTCTGCGTCGCTAGTGGCAAACTTTCATATCCCAGGTCTTGCGCGTATTGAGCAACCTGCTCCCTCGTTTGTGGCAATAATCCACCAACCGCCTCGCGAATTGCCTGCGTTTCCAGTGGTGACGATTGATAAATATCTCGACGGCGCGCCACTCGCCTCACCAAACGCTGACCGATAATTGTGTTAACCGTACTGGCAATAAGAAACGGCTCGATCCCCATGTCCAATAAACGCGGCAACACACCAGCGGCGGAATTAGTGTGAAGTGTTGAGAAAACCAAGTGCCCCGTTAAAGCCGCCTGAATAGCCAAATTTGCTGTTTCATTATCGCGAATCTCACCAACCATCACAATGTCTGGGTCTTGACGCAAAATTGAGCGCAGTCCAGAAGCAAACGTCAAACCAACTTCCGCATTCACCTGAATCTGATTGACACCATCCATCTTATACTCAACCGGATCCTCAAGCGTCACAATATTCACGGTGTCATCCTTAATCTCCTTGATCAACGCGTACAAACTCGTTGACTTACCAGAACCAGTTGGACCCGACGTTAAGATCATTCCATTTGGCCGCTTAATTCCCTTACGAATCGTCCTTAATGCACGCCCAGCGTAGCCCATATCTTCCAAATTGAAAGAACTTCCACTCTTATCAAGCAGACGAATAACCACTTGCTCGCCCCAGACAACTGGAGAGATAGCAATACGAAGGTCAACTTCTTTGCCTGCGACGTTAACCGCAAATTGACCGTCCTGAGGAATGCGATGCTCGTCAATTTTCAGATTGGAAAGAATCTTAATACGACTAACTAACGCCGGCTCAATACTCTTTGGGAGCTGCATAATCTCACGCAAAACACCGTCAACACGACAACGAATCTTCAAAGCCTTCTCTAATGGCTCAATATGCACGTCGGATGCGTGACTCTTTACCGCGTATTCCAAAATTGTCGACAACGCTCGTGATATTGGTGAATCTTGAACAATTGTTTTAATATTGCCAGCTTCCGACAAAGACTCTTCCTGCGAAGCTTGCGCAGCCACATTAACAGATGACAAGTCAGTCTTATATTGATCTAAGACGTGACGGACACTCTCTTCTGAAGCCATGAACACTTTTATCGGACGCTGGATGCGATTTGACAAATAGTCTACCGCTTGAACGTTGTTCGCGTCGATCATAGCCACTGCTAGTCGGTTCTGGACTTCGGCCAGTGGCACAGCCATAAATCTCTCAGCAACGTCGGACGGTAATAGAGATAAAATATCCTGACTAATAACGCTATTCGACAGATTGACATACGGCACACCCGAAACTTGAGCCACGCCATGAACTAATAGTTCATTATCAAGCAGCCCCTCTTCACTAAGCAAACTAAACAGAGGCTTGCCACTCTCAGAGGCACGCTTTAAGGCATCATCAATGACAGACTTCTCAATAAGCCCCTCGTTTACGAGCAGCTCGATCAACTTATCTTGGATGTCGTCCGTCAGTAAAGCCATTTACACCCCTTCTCTATTTGGCTGCATCTTGACCTACGAATATTTCAACAGTTGGATTTATCGCATTATTATTAAAAATCGCTGGGTTTGGTTTTTCGACGTCAGGTGATATTTCTCGAATAGTCTGTACTTTTGTACCAGATTCTGGTACTTTTAAGAACGAGATATTAGAGGCGACAATATAGCCAATTGCCACGCCCACACCCGCGATCAATATTACCATTGCTATGTCTGTTTTCTTCATGGCTTAACCACCTTATTCTCTAATTGTATTGTTTGTGCTGGCTCGTAATAAGCGACACCCCGAACCACCAAGCTCAATCTATCTTCATTTCGCTGGATTTCCACGGTCTTTAGGTCAATGACTCGAATAGACGCCTCTAACTTAGTCAACAATTCTTTCAATTTTTCAGCTGGACCACTCACTTCCATAGTAAATGATATGGCATTTTCAGATGTTGACTCAGAGCTTTCACTATCAGATCCAGATTGAGCAACGGTCAGATTTTGAATAGTCACACCAGTAGTCGTGTCAATAAATTTATTCTTCAATGAAGCACCAAGAGCGTCGGCGTTCGCATTATCTGGCAACGCATCCAGTATCGTCTGAAGAGCATTACTTTCGCTGCTTGATTTTATAGAGTTAAGAGCAGTGTTCGTGTCTAAAACTCGGATATTCTTCTTTAATTCATCAACTGATGATAAATTTTTATCTAGACGAGAAATCGTATTTTGCTTCTCCAGAAGAATCTTCGAATGAAATACAATTTGCTGCACCAAAAATATACTCACAACAAGCGCAATTCCCGCCAAAAATGCCGCAGAAGCCACAAAAATAAACATAGTTTTTTTCGATGAGTCAATCTGCTGCCGCTTGCGTATTGCAACTTCTTTATTATCGGTCGCCATTATTTCTTCTCCTGTTTTTTCGAGTTACTCTTAAACAAGCTATCCGGAATTCCCTGACGTGAATCTGTCACATCAACCTTACCAGTCGGAGTCAATACGGAAACTGTGCCGTTATTTGCAGGCGCTAATAATTCTTCTGCATATTCAAACGAGAACGAGAATTGCAACACTTTTTTACCTTCTGAATTCTCCCCAAAACTAGTATCACCATCTTTTATCTCCTTAGTCAGGCTAACCTCGGAGCTTTTATCGCCGTCAGTAGTCTGAACCTTCGTATTCAAGATGGTTTTCTTTAAGGTCTCTAATGCACTATAACCGTTAACCGCACTGCCCTCTAAAGTAATAGTTTTTGACTCAGGATTAACTTTTATATCCGAAAAACTAACATTATTTGGTGCAACTGGATTAACCGCCGTTACAACATCAAAGATCCTTGAATTAATCTTCTTTCCAGAATGTTGTTCATTGATCTTTGTTAATTGATGTTGAATCGTTACAACCTTATTGAGATCCTCGACCGCCATCAATTTATCGTTCCTATCTTTAATAACTCCGTTCTGGACCGCCTCGGCTGCAATTTGGCTACCCAAAATCAACGCCAAAACAACTACTGCCGCAATCGAAGCACCGCCCACCAAGAACGATATCGAAATAACCCGATTGCGCATAGCTCGAGTCTTCAATAGCTCGCGCTTAACGTTTGGGAGAAGATTTATCTCAATCATGATATATTACTCCTTTGTGCCAACCCTACAGCAATAGCGAATTCTGAAGCAATCGGCGCCAATTGCTGTTGATCTGACTGAGAAACTTGAACGCGCTGCCACGGATCTGCAGTAATTGACTGGACTCCAGTTTTATTCATCACATATCCATCAAGTTGCGGAATAGCTGAACCAAACCCCGATAACAAAATTCCAGAAACCGCTACGCTTGGATATCGAGTTTGGAAAAACTTTATAGATTTTACTAGCTCTGAAGAAAAATTGTCGAGAGTTGAATCAATCGCTCTTAGCACTTGCCCGTCCAATTTATCCGGCGCCAAACCAAATTTCAAAATAAATTGACGAGCTTGATCTTCCTGGACGCTAAGATTCTGAACCGCCGATCGAACCAAAGACGAAAGTCCAGTTGGGATCATACGAATAAGTCGCGGCGCTCCATTATAGACAACCGCCAAATCCGTTGAATTTTCGCCCATATTGATAATCAAACGCGCATCCTGAGAATCGGTAGCTGATAAAGAGCGAACCATAGCAATAGCGTTCGGCTCTTCAGCAATCACATTAAAGCCGAGATTTTCAACTAATTCCAGACGCTCTTCCGCATAAGACTTCGCTGTACTTGTCAGCAAAATCTCATACTGATTCTGAGCATGCAAACTATCACCCAATAAAGCCCAGTCAACTTCTGCCTCATCCAAAGACATTGGAATATATTGGTCAATTTGATATTTCATCATTGCCTTCAATTCCTGCTCAGAAACCTTTGGCACATCAATAATAGTCGAGAATGTCTTATTTGACGGTAACCCAACAGCTACATTAGAGGTTTTAATTCCAGCTTGACCAACAGCAGTCATAATAGCCTCACCCAAGCGTCGCTTAGACTCTGGAGAATCGCCGCTCGTTATCTTAGAATCAACTGGCGTATAACCATAATGAGACAAACTCCATCCCGTGCCAGTACGGGACAATTGAACCACCCGCACCGCATTCGTATCGATGTCCAGTCCGAAGAATTCGCCCAACCCTTTTGCTAATTTCATAACTAATAACAATTATATAC
>CBDEJQ010000016.1:0-15438 GCA_965240135.1 uncultured Candidatus Saccharibacteria bacterium | reverse complement strand
ATATTGCCCGAATCAATTAATTTGATAGAAAAGTTTATTAACGGAACTATCGAGCCGTTCAGTATAAAATATTAAACCAGATTCTAGCGTCGTTTTCGCGGCACAATTTTTGACGCGCTATTCTTCAATTGTTCTTCGGCTTGATGTAATTTTGTAGCCGCAGCTTCTTGCAGATTGATCGATCGGGCTTCCAATATGCTGCTGCCGACTGCCAAACTCACGCATAATAAGCCCAAGCCACCCGTCGCCCATTCCGGCAATTCCAAGTGAAATAATTTGGCAATCATCATCACGCCGAGCGCCATAATTGCCCAGTGAGCGCCATTTTCCAGATATTTATATTTGCTAAGCGCGCCTGTTCGCAACAAATATACGGTTAGCGATCGAACCCAAATTGCCCCAGCGCCCAGTCCAGCCACGATTAGCAGCACGCTGTTGGTAATAGCAAACGCACCAATCACGCCGTCAAAACTAAAGCTGGCGTCCAAAATTTCCAAATATAACAAGCTAGCGAACGCCGCCCAGCCGGTTTTAATCTTAACGGATTTCGCGTCATCTTCATGGAAAAATGACCCAAATAGTTCCAATCCGATATGCAACACAATTCCAAGAACCGCTGAAATCAACACCAAAGATTTATGCGGTGCCTCGACCGTAAAATACAAAACAGCCGCCACGCTGAGCATTATACACACCTTAAAATTCTCAAATCGCCCAGCCTTCGCCAAAATCGGCTCAACATGTCGCATCCAGTGAACACGCTTGTTGTAATCGATGAAATAGCTAAGCCCAATCATAATCAAAAACGCACCACCAAACGCGTCAATCATCGGCGACGCCTCGTGCAGGATTTTGCCGTACTCAACAGGTTTATGTAGCGCCAGATTAACAACATCCATAAACCCGTGACCGCTCGCAATCATCACGATAGCAATTGGCAATATAAATCGAACGACAAACACCGCTACAAATATGCCAGCCGTCAAGAAGACTTTCTGCCAAACTTGACTCATTCCCGCCAAAACCTTGCTATTTATCACCGCGTTATCGAAACTAAACGTAACTTCCAAAACCACCAAAATAGTAAATAGCCAAAGACCGCTAACGCCCATATGGCTAAAAATCAAACTGCCCAGACCTAAGGTCAATAGGACTGAAAACCAGAAAATCCGAAACGGATGATGTGAATGTAAAAGATGTTTCATATTGATTTAGTATAGCATAAGCATGGAGTATAATTTTATATATGGCACAAAAATCGCCAGATGGTCGCATAAAAAAGTTTTTATCAGCCAACAGTGAATTGATCGGTTGGGTGATTTTTGGCGTCCTTATAATTTCTATTTATCAATTCAGCTCACGATTCGGCGTTATGTTATTAAACGGAGAATTTGCAGAATGGTGCAATAAAATACTTCCGTCATTACAAGATTTCATCACGCTGACACTAAGCGTAATTGTCGAGGCAGTCCCGTTCTTAATTTTAGGAATTATCATATCCGCGCTTATCAGATACTTTTTATCATCAAAAGACGTTTTCAAAATATTGCCAAAAAACGCCTTTCTTCGACGAATTGCGCTCTCTATGATCGGGCTAATTTTACCTGTATGCGAATGTGGTAACGTACCAATTGCACGCAGCTTAATAGCAAATGGATTAAAACCTGCCGACGTTATTAGCTTTCTTTTCGCCGCGCCAATCATAAACCCGATAACCATAATTTCAACCATGACCGCCTTCAGTTTTGACACCCGAATGGTTTGGTGGCGAATTATTTTTGCGTTAATTATCGTACAAATAACCGCTTTTATCGTCAGCTTTTTTAAAGAAGATTCTATCGTCAATCCAGAGTTTGAAAAACTTTGCCACTCTCATAATCACCGTTCAAAATTGTCAAACATATTCAGCTCATCACGTAATGAATTCTGGCAATTATTTACTATGTTGGTCTTAGGTGCTAGCATCGCAGCCGCCACGCAAATCTTCGTTCCGCGATTCATCATAAACGCTGTCGGTGGCGACATCTTCTTATCTGTCATATCCATGATCACGCTAAGTTTCATCATTTCGATATGCTCCAGCATCGACGCGTTCTTCGCACTGGCTTACGTGCGAAATTTCACGACAGGCTCAATTTTATCTTTCTTGCTATTCGGACCGATGATAGACATAAAAATGATTACGCTATTAAAAACGACTTTTCGCTGGAAATTTATTGCAACAATTACCTTAACCGTATTCGCCTTATCGCTAATTGTCGGACTGGGAGTTAATTTATATGTACGCTAACCTTGCAAGATCAATTGGCGGAATTGTCGTTTGCTCATATATTTTGCTATTAGCTTGGCGCGACCAACTCGGTTTTTACGTTCATCCACGCTATCACACATTCGCGGTCATAATTAGCGTAATCGGCGTTATACTTTTGCTTATTGATATAATGTTGCAATTAAAAAATAAACCCGCAAAAGACAAATCTAGAATTGGCTTGAAAAAAATTACCCCGATATCTTACTTTGCAATAATTATATTATCAGTCGGATATATATTGCCACCAAAATCGCTCTCCCCGAGCAGTCTCGCACAAAAAGAAAGTCCTGCGATTATTGAGCCCGAAAGTCGTTGCGAAACACCTCAGCCGAAAGAGAATTCTTCTATAATCTCAATAAATCGCTGGAGAACCGCCATAAATTCCTGTAAAGAAACCGCTTATTTTAACGGCAAAGATATCACCGTTACTGGCTTCGTTTCAAACGACCTGTTAAAAAACTATGGCTATAATTACTTCAATATTGCCAGATACGTTATAAGTTGCTGCGCCGTTGATAGTGTACCTATGAAAATTCTGGTCGAGAAAAACTTTTCAACAGACTACCCAGATGGAACATGGCTAATCGTCAAAGGTAAATTGTCGCAAAAAATCGTTAATAGCCAAGCCGAATACGTCATAACCGACGCGCACATCACAAAAATCAACCAACCCAAATATCCTTATGAACTACTCGGACTGTAAGTCTATTGCACACTTGTTGCAATAAGTTATAAACTATTGATAGCACTATGCTAAATGAAATATTTGAACGCCACAATCTTCGCCTGACGAAACCACGCCAGCAAGTATTTGATATCCTACGAAATTCAGATGTACCTCTTACAGTTGGCGATATTGCGAAAAACTGCAAAAACATTAACCGTGCCAGCATTTACCGCACACTGCTGATGTTCGATAATCTAAATATTATAAACACTATAACTATTGGCTGGAAGAATTATTACGAGTTAGCGGAACCTTTTATACCGCATCATCACCATCTGTATTGCATCAATTGTCAAAATGCCGAACCTATACAATCACAAGAGCTCGAAAAACTCATAGATCTCATCGGTAAAAAACATAATTTCATAGTCACAAAACACCACTTTGAGCTGGAAGGTATTTGCGAAAAGTGCCGATATATTATAGAAAATAAATAATTTTTCCCAACAAAAAAGCGCCAGGTAAGGGTGGGCATCACCTGACGCTTTTTTACCCTTCAACCCACCCGAGCTACCGTATCAGCGAAGCGTCGCGACTAAAACTCCAAAAGTCCGCGCCTGATTATTATCAACACCAACTAGTGCTCGCCCCAACAGAGGTCGCCTTTGAAAAAGGGCAGTTAAAGGGGTTAGTATGCGCGTAACGTTGAACCGCAAAAAGTGGAGGGTAAGAATACTTAATGCCATTGCGCGCAACCTAACATATAGTTAGAATAGGGGGTATAAGGTGCGTTTGGTTAATGATTACTTAACCAATCGTCCTTGATTATAGCAAACATTTGACAAAGTGTCAATACTTTTTACCACATTTTTTATGGAAATCAATAGAATTACACCAGATGAGCATATTTTCTCCCAGAGATTAGCACATATTGCCAATCCACCAAAAAACTTATGTTATATGGGAAAATTGCCGGAAACAGAGGCGCCAGTCGTGTCAATCGTCGGGTCCCGCAAGCCGTCTGCCTACGGAAAAGAAGTCACCGAGCGACTAGCAACAGATCTGGCAAAAGCCGGATGTGTAATCGTGAGCGGTCTGGCGCTAGGTGTGGATTGTATTGCCCAAAAAGCTGCTATTGAAGCCGGCGGAACGGTCGTGGCGGTCGTCCCAAACGAACTTCCGGACATTTCACCGCGGACCAATTATCAACTAGCCATGAGCATCATAGAGCAGGGCGGCGCGGTCGTTTCAGAATGGATGAAGGGCGATAATAAAATAGTCAATCGTTGGAGTTTTTTGGAGCGCAATCGGCTGGTTAGCGGGCTGGCCGATGGAATTATTATCACCGAAGCTGCCGAGCGAAGCGGCACATTAAACACAGCCTCTCATGCACTAAATCAGGGAAGAGATTTGTTTGTAGTTCCAGGCAATATAACCAGCCCGTTGTCGGCTGGCTGCAATACCTTATTAAAACAAGGGGCGTATTTGGTGACAGACGCCGACGATGTTTTATCAATCATAGCGCCAGAAAAATTACAAAAAGACAACGGACAGGAATTGGTAGTCAGCGCAACAATTGAAGAAGCTATTATCATAAAACTCATCTCAGAAGGGCTTCGTGACGGCGATGAAATCCAACAAAAATCAGGATTATCCGCATCAGATTTCGCCACGGCGCTCACAATGCTGGAAATCAACGGTGTTATCAAGCCTCTTGGGGCGAACAACTGGACATTACGATAATATTGCTATTTTGACAAATTGATGTTATTATACGGACTATGAAAAAATCCCGAGAAGCATCTCCTACCGCCCGTAAAGTCGCTGAGGACATTTTTACCATCCCTAATTTGATAAGTGTGACTGGCGCCGTTTTGGTGATGCACGGATCTAAGGAAATCGATACAGCTAAAGGTCTGGCGGAATGCGCGGTCGGGCGATTAGCTGACGTCTTGGACGGCAAAGTAGCACGCATGACAGGACAGACTAGCAATACCGGCGCGGCCTTAGATGCCACGACAGACAAAATAGTTATGGCAAAAATTCTCTATGAAATGAATAAAAAAGAGTTGGCTCCAAAGTATGTTCTTGGCACCGTTGCGATACTAAACTCGATAAACGCCGTGGCTACTGGAATCGCCAATTTACGTAGCGAGGAGAAAGCCGAAACTCGACCGACCAAATCAGGGAAGGTGGGGCTAGCTATGGAAACGGCAGCCTTAGTCGCTTATGCCGCCGCCGAATTAGCCGACAAACGAACCGACAATCCAAAGCCCGCCAAACTTCTACGTAAACTAGGAGCCGGAGCATTCGCCGCTTCACTTCCGTTCGCTGCGCACGCAACATGCACCTACATAAAACGAGCAATTAACGGCAACGCGGAAAAAGAAGAGCCACGCCAAATAACAGACGCCGATCGCATCTTCAGGTCAATGACAATGCTCCGTCGCCTCAGTGGTCGCTCATAATAATTCACTTTGCGGTTGTAGCCAGATAGTGATTTGTTATAATATAAAGTTATGAAAAATCTCGTTATCGTCGAGTCACCAGCCAAAGCTAAAACCATCGAGAAATACCTCGGCAAGGATTTTCACGTCTTGTCTAGCGTGGGGCATATTCGCTCGATTGTTAAAAAGACGAAGGATGGAACGCCGCCGATTGACGTGGCTAACGATTTTTTTGCAATCTATGAAGTTGATCCTGAAAAAAAGAAAGTTATCACCGAACTAAAGAGAAATGTCAAGGCAGTCGGCAAGGAAAACGTCTGGCTCGCAACCGATGAAGACCGCGAGGGAGAGGCCATTGCTTGGCACTTATGTAAGGTGTTGGATCTTCCAATCGAAACAACCAAGCGAATTGTTTTTCATGAGATCACCAAAGATGCCATAACCAATGCAATTAAAAATCCGCGAACCGTGGATATGAATTTGGTTCAGGCGCAACAAGCCAGGCAAATTCTTGACCGACTGGTTGGTTTTGAGCTCAGCCCAGTCGTCTGGCAGAAAGTTCCGGGCGGAAAATCGGCTGGTCGCGTTCAGAGTCCAGCGGTGCGATTGCTAGTCGAGCGCGAACGAGAAATTATGAAGTTTGAGGGCAATTCTCAGTTCAAAGTTACTGCCATTTTCATTCACGACAATCAAGAATTCAAGGCTGAGCTTAATCAAAAATTCGACACGGAAGAAGCGGCGAACGAGTTCTTAAATAGTCTGAAACCCGCCGAATTTGTTGTTAGTGATATCTCAAAAACTCCAGGAACGCGCAATCCAGCGGCTCCATTTACTACGTCAACCTTACAGCAGGAAGCCAACTCTAAACTCGGCTTCAGCTCCAAAGCGACCATGGCTTCGGCGCAAAAATTATACCAAGATGGAAAAATCACCTATATGCGTACCGACTCGGTGAATTTGAGCGGTCAAGCCATCGCGGCGGCTACCGATTTTATCAAGCGCCTTTACGGTCCAGATTACTCAACGGTTCGCAAGTTTAAAACCAAATCCGCGTCCGCCCAAGAAGCTCACGAAGCCATTCGCCCGACAGACATCACTCTGGAAATCGCATCTAATAATAGCTATGACCAAAAATTATACGATCTAATTCGACGCCGAACTTTAGCGTCGCAAATGTCGCCAGCGAAGCTAGAAAAAACGACTATCACAATTGACATCAAAGGCGATAATTTACCTAAGAGCAAAAAACCCGCTCAGTTTGAGGCAAAGGGCGAAGTCATTACGTTTGACGGATTTTTGCGCGTTTACGGCGGCAATAAAGATGAGCTTCTGCCGAAATTACAGTCTGGCGATGAAGTTAATTCTCACGACATTACGGCTCGTCAAACATTCACTAGACCGCCAGCTCGCTACACTGAAGGTTCGCTAGTTAAGAAGTTGGAGGAGCTTGGAATTGGACGTCCGTCAACTTACGCTACGATTATTGACACTATTCAGACTCGCGGCTACGTTGAAAAGGGTGACAGCGAAGGTCAACCGCGTGATGTAATTGTCCTGAACTATAACGGCGAGGAAGTTAGTCGAAGTATTGTCCAGGAAAAAACTGGCTCGACACGCGGCAAGCTTATTCCAACGCCAAGCGGCGAACTGATTGCCGATTTCCTGACGGACCATTTTACGCAAATTGTCGATTACGATTTTACCGCCAACGTTGAAACGGAATTTGACAAAATTGCTGGCGCCAATCTGGAAAAAAGCGCAATGCTGCACGGATTTTACACGCCTTTCCATAAATTAATTGAGCAATCTGGCGGGATCGACCGAAGTAAAGTCGGCGCTAATCGCGAAGTGGGAATTGACCCGAAGACGAATAAACCGATTATCGCAAGATTCGGTCGTTTCGGTCCAATGTTGCAGCTGGGCGCAACTGAAGATGAAGATAAGCCGCGTTTTGCACCGCTTCCAAAAGGCGCGAAGATTGAGACAGTTACTCTGGAACAAGCACTGGAAATGTTCAAGTTGCCACGCGTCGTCGGACAAACAGAGGACGGGCAAGACATTAAGGCGAATATTGGGCGGTTTGGTCCGTATATTCAAGTCGGCAAATTGTTCGTTTCTATTAAGCCAGAAGATCCGCACAGTATAACTTTAGAAAAAGCGCGCGAACTTTACGCCGCCAAGTTAGAGGCCGAAGCCGCTAAGAATATCGCCGAATTCCCAGATGGAGTTAAGGTTCTCAACGGTCGATTCGGTCCGTACATCACCAACGGCGCCAAAAACGTCAAAATCCCTAAAGATACGGATCCGAAAACTATTACTCACGAAAAAGCTCTGGAGCTATTAAGCACCACAACAGCAAAGCCAACTCGCAAACGCGTAGTTAAAAAAGCTGCCAAAACATCCGCTAAAAAGAAATAGCGTTTTCATACTATCCAATAATTCCGGATAATAAAAACTCTTCATATAATCTATTGCAAAAAACGTAAAATAAATGCTATAATTTATATCAGCAATTATGGCATTTATCTATTGACTTTTATCAAATGCAATTGTATAATTAAAAACATATTTTCAATCAATATAAACTGTGGTGAGGCAGAGAGGATGTTTCTAGTAGCATGAGCGAGACAGCAAAAACCGAGCAAAGCGCCAAATTAAATTCTGTCGTCGATACTATTATTTCTAAGATTCCGCAAGAGCGCGAGAAGGAAATTATTTCTCGACGATTTGGTTTGTATGACCGAAAAGAAACGTTAGAGCTAATTGGCGATATGTTCGGCATTACTCGCGAGCGCGTTCGTCAGCTAGAAAAAGCAATCTTAACGCGTCTACGTGCAGCTGTCGCCGAGGGAGAACTTCCTTCGGTTATTGCTATGGAAAAAGAAATTACTTCGAGTTTGTCTGAGATGGGACGAGTTGCGCGCATGCAAGATTTGGCGTCGCATTTCCTCGGTAAAGAAGCTACTGCAATTGACCGCGCTCGTGTGGCGTTCATTTCTGAGCTGGCAGAAAACATCACAATTGTTACAGAGAATGACGATTATTACCAAGCGGCAGCAATTGACACTCTCGGCAATGAAAAGCAAATTAGAGCACGAGTCGAAGAAGTTGTAAAGACCATCAAAAAACACGGCGAACCCGTTACCGCGGAAGAATTGCACAAAAAATTGGACTATGAACATCCTTCAAACATCGCAGCCTTGGCTACTGTTAGCAAAAAATTAGCCAGCTTAAACGATCAGTGGGGACTAGCCAAATGGCCAGCCGTTAACCCAAAGAACATCCGCGATAAAATCTACGTCGTTCTGGACACGAATGGCTCACCGATGCATTTTTCCGACATCGCCAAGGGGATTCGGGACAGCGAATTTAACCGCCGAAGCGTCACGACGCAGGCAATTCACAACGAACTTATTAAGGACAAGCGCTTTGTTCTAATCGGTCGCGGCATTTACGCGCTTGCCAGCTGGGGCTACAGCCGCGGAACTGTAGCAGATATCATTACCGATATTTTGAAGAATTCCGAAACTCCGCTTCACCGTGATGAAATCGTTCGTCAAGTCCTCGACAAACGACAAGTCAAGGAAACTACTATTCTATTAAACCTTCAATCAAAGCCACAATTCAAACGCGTCGCTAAAGCCACGTACGTTTTTGAAGAAGCCGCTTAAGCTAAGTTGCAAACTTCTTTCAGAGGTGAGATAATTTACACATAATGCAGATTATTTCTTGGATCATCGGTACGTTATTACAATGGTATGTTTGGATGCCAATTGTGGCAGTCCTGATGTTTTTGACGTGGCGAAATTATCGGAAGATCGAAGACTTCACCCCAGTTGAGAGTGTACTTTTGGTTCTGGAAATCCCACGCACAAATGACAAACAAGAGCTTGCTGCCGAGCAACTATTCGCTTCACTACACGGAATTCTTCGCGACAATAAAGAGTTGCGATTATCTGGCGGACACCAAGAGCACATCAGCTTTGAAATCGCCTCAGTTAATGGGCAAATTCGCTTTTACGTTTGGGTACCAAAAACCTTACAGAGCTTTGTCGAAGGACAGATTTATTCTCAATACCCAACCGTTCAAATTCACCAAGCCGACGAAGATTACACTGAGCACGAGCGCGACCACGAAGTTGCTTACTCGACAGAATTGACATTAACCACAGATGAATTTCTCCCGATTCGCACCTTCCAAAACTTCGAAGTCGACCCGCTGGCGGGCATTACGGGCACGCTGGCAAAATTGGAAACCACCGGTGAAGAATTGTGGATTCAGGTGTTAGTCAGACCAATCCCAGATGACTGGCAAAACGCCGCAGATCGATATATCAATAGTATAAAAAACGGACGAATGTTCTCCTTGCCAGGATTCGGCGGCAGTATGCAGTGGCTAATCGGTGTACTTGGCGCGTTATGGCAACCACCAGAGCAGGGAGTCGGACAATCAACAAAAATCGAGCTCTCGGACCGCGATAAAACTCACATTTCTGAAGCAGAGAAAAAGGCGACCAAGCTCGGATATGAAGTAAAGATTCGCTTGGTTTATATGGGCGAAAGTCAGACGAACGCTAAGCTTCGTATGCAGGCGCTCGTCGGTACGTTTAAGCAGTTCAATTCAACCAATCTCAACGGATTCCGTGCTGTCAAAGGCGCGTTCGGCAAAGAATTTATTGATAAATATCGCAAGCGCTCGTTCATCGGCGACGGGTTCATCTTAAACATAGAAGAATTGGCGTCAGTTTTTCATTTGCCACACACCAACGTTGAAACGCCAAATATAGTTTGGGCAAGCTCCAAAACCGCAGAACCGCCGTCCAAATTGCCAGTCTTAACCGGCGAAGATGTCAACGACGACCAAATTTCTGCCTTTGGCGTCACCAACTTCCGCGGCATTAGCCACCAATTCGGCATGTTGCGCTATGACCGCTCGCGCCACGTTTACATAATCGGGCAAACGGGCGCCGGAAAAAGTGGGCTATTAGAGCTCTTCGCCTTAAGCGACATTTTCCATAATCAAGGATATGCCATCATCGACCCGCACGGCGACTTCGCAATCAACAACATGAAATTTATCCCCGGCAGCCGATTGAACGACGTGATCTATTTCAATCCAGCCGACACCGCGTATCCTCTGGGATTCAACCCACTGGAAGTCACGAACCCGAACCAAAAGACCAACATTTCGTCAGAAATCATCGGCGTTTTGAAGCGTATTTTTGGCGATTCGTGGGGACCGCGACTTGAGTATATTTTGCGATACACTATTTTGGCTTTGCTGGATCGACCAGAAGCGACGATGCTCGACATTACTCGCATGCTAACAGATAAGGAATTCCGAAAAGAAACGCTGACTTATTGCCAAGACACCGTGGTTCTGCAATTCTGGAATGTCGAATTTGCCAGCTGGAATGACAAGTTTGTCGCCGAGGCAATTGCACCAGTCTTAAATAAAGTCGGGGCTTTCACTGCCAATCCAATCATCCGCAACATCATTGGGCAGCCGAAATCCACGTTCAATATTCGCCAGATTATGGACGAAGGAAAGATTCTAATTGTCAATCTGTCCAAGGGTTTGATCGGTGAAGATAATGCCGCCATACTTGGTTCGTTTTTGGTCACGAAAATTCAGCTTGCCGCTATGTCTCGAAGTGACATTCCTGACGTCCGCGACCGCCGCCCATTCTATCTTTACGTCGACGAGTTCCAGAACTTCGCCACCGATTCATTTGCAACTATTCTATCCGAGGCTCGAAAATATGGCCTTAACTTGACCGTTGCTAACCAGTACATTTCCCAGATGAGCGACACGGTTCGCGACGCGGTTTTCGGCAACGTCGGCACCATGATTTCTTTCCGAGTTTCTGCTGACGATGCACCGATTCTTGCTAAGCAATTCGAGCCGAACTTCGAGGCAATCGACCTGCTTCAAATGCACAATCGTAATTTCGTTGTCAATATGGTTATTGGCGGCGAAAAAACTCCTGCGTTTTCTGCTCGCACACTGGAACTTCCGCCAAGCCAAGCCGACAACACGCCGCACATTATTGAACATTCGCGTCGCATGTATTCGCGAAACAGGGAAGATGTCGAGAAGGAAATTGATGCCGCAATAAAACCTGTTCGCAATCAGAAAAAACAGCAACCAGCCAAACCTCAACCGCAGCCTACAAACAACGCTCCAGCGGTCAATAGCCAACCGGAAAAGCCACAACCCGCAACAAAAGACGGTGAAGTTGTTTTGCAAATTCGCGGCAATGATAATAAACCTACAGAAACCGCAATTAACACAGTTACACCGCTAGCTTCAGCCACACCAAAAAGACGACGTCGACGTCGAAAAAAGAGCACTGTCGCCGCCTAAAAACTACTCGTATCGCCACTGACGCATGTCGAAATTGTAAACATCGGTGATTCGTGGAGAAACCAACGTAGAAGTCGGTCCAGATGGCACCGATATGGCGTTTTGTTTAGTCAGGAAGGTGAGTAGTTTCTGGTTTTGATATCGTAGATTTTTCGGCAATGGCTGACTAGCCACGGCCTCGGCTTGCGGCGTAGACATTACAAAACCCCACTCGCCAAATGATGGCACATTGACCGAAAACGCCGTCACATATCGCTCCGGATGAGATGATTTGACGGTATTTGCCACCATATAAAAAGCGTGCGGAGAGAAAAACGAAGATGTCGCCTGCGTCACCATAACTCCGCGCTCCGTTAAAATATTGCCAATTTGACGATATAATTGTTCGGAATACAACTTGGCTAATTTTTCATTCGACGGATCCACCAGATCAATCAACACAACATCATATTTATCCTTGGTAGAGAAGGCGAATTGGAAAGCGTCTTGATTGACAATGGAAACGCGAGGATCATGTAACGAGCGCTGATTTATATCAGTGAGAAGATGATTAGTTTTCGCCAGATTAGTCATCACCTCATCGATATCAACCAACGTAATATGCTCAACGCTAGGATATTTCAAAACGTCCCGAGCCAGAAGGCCATCGCCGCCGCCCATAATTAGCACGCGCTTCGGGTTAACAACTGAAGACAGAGCGGAAGCGGACAGCGTTTCGTGATAACGCGCTTCATCAAGGCTGGAAAACTGCAGATTGCGATTCAAAAACAACCTGGTGTCATTTTTATATCTAGTCAGAACAATTTTCTGATACGGCGTCTGCTGCTGCCACATCACCGGATCTTTATACGTTCGCTTGTCAATTCCGTGCTCAATTTCTGTCGCAAAAATGAAGAACCCCAAAAGCAACATTGTTGCAATAACGCTAATTGTCATCACAATTTTCGACGCTTTCATTTGCTTAAGAATCAGAACCGCAACGCCAATATTCAGTGCCGCCACCAGATACGCGCTACGCATTAAGCCAAGATACGGAAGCATAACGAGCGGGAATAATAGCGACGCAATTAACGCCCCAAAATAATCGAGTGCCAAAATCTTACTAAATAATTTCACCGAAGACTTGCGCCCAAATTCCTGAAACATCTTCATTAAAAGCGGAATTTCCAGCCCGATACAAATACCGATCGCCAGACTTATGACGGCAAAAATCAGCCAATGCGAACGCGTAAAAACGAATCCCAAATACATAAGCATCACCGAATTTCCGCCAATTAGCCCCAAAATAATTTCGTTCGTTGCGAAGCTGGTTGCTGGATGAAGCTTGATGTAATTGACCAACAATGAGCCAATTCCCATACCAAACAGCGTCACGCCAGTTGCCAGACTAAAGCTCAAAATCGAATCGCCCACCAGATATGACGCAGCTGCGCCTAAAATTAGCTCGTAAATAATTCCGCCAATTGCTACCAAAATTGCCGCTGCAAATAGAGCAACTTGCTCCCGTTTTTTTGTACTTGATCGTGACATTATAACTCCTTTTATTTGCCAAGCCCGCCGCTACTGCCGCCGTAAACACTGCGCGATCCGCCGTGACCTCCGCCATTACTATTGTCGGAATTGTTGTCAAAGATGAATGCAAACAAAATAATAGCGATAAATATAACAATGAAAATAATCGTCGTCCAGTCAATCGGCTTAATGGTTCTGCCGAACATTTCCTTTTGTTCTTTGTCACTTAATTGAATCTTACGGTAAGCATCGTACTCGCGATTATTATACTTCTCAATCGTAATCAACTGACGGTTTTTCGGCGCGCTAGTGTCCCTCAAAGTAGCGTACGCCATCAGTTCTTTCGGGAAAACTTGATACGTGTTTTTGCCCTTGATATTCATAATTTCACCAATTCCAACCTCGTCAACCACTACAACGTGATCCTTGCCGTCCTGCTCAGAAACGGTGAATGATTGACCCTTTTCCAATTGCGTTGGATCAATTGCCTGAGTAAAACGAATTGGCTCGTACAGAGAAACGGTTTGATCGCTGTGATCATATTCCACCCAGCTATCATAATCAGCTAGCCCTGTAATCTCCCACTCTTCCCAGTAGTAAAATCGCTTGTCTTTCTTATCCCATTCGCGAAAAAGCAAACAGCCAACAACTCGTAAATTAGTTTTCTTTCCAGTCAATATTTGATTGATTTTAAGTCGCGCCTTGGTTCGTTTCATATTACAATGCCATTTCTTTAATAATTATGTTTTTTGCACCCAGCAGCCGTGCAATCAGCTCTTTTATTTGTTGCAATTTATCATCATCCAGCATTTTACAAGTTGTCATCGCTATATACGCCACGCCGCTTTCTGGCCACGTATGAATCGCGATGTGCGACTCCGACAAAAGCAGGGCAGCGCTGATTCCTTGCGGAGAAAATTGATGCGTTACCGATTCCAAAGAGTGCAAGTCCGCAGATTCCGTAACATTTCTTAACAATTTCTGCAGCCCATCCGAATCATTAAGCAAAGCAGAATCAACTTCGCTTACCTTTATGGTTATAGATTGGACCGCGGCATGCATATTATAGTAATTATATCACCTCTAGGGCGTCAGGAGTAAAAGTAAAACGCGGCTCTTAGGGAATATCGGTATTTAGATTGTTGGGGCATTATAGCTAAAGGCGGTATTAACAACAGCTGTTTATTGATTTTTCATGGCGGCAGTAGTAATATTTATGCAGAAGTAGGTAGCGCCACCCGTATTGGACAGGAAAGCGGACCTACTTCTTTTTTATTATGAATGAACATTTAAAAGTCCGAAAGCGCTACTTTTCTATTTTCGCTTAGTCTTTTTTATTGATATTGACCAGCAAAATTATTATGATTATCAGTAGCAGCACCGATATCATTAATTCGCCCATCGTAAAAGAATGAAAAATAATTCCATTATCAAGTATTTTAGTTCCGTTTGCCATATTATCCTCCTGCCCTCATTTTAGCATAAAATAACGTGTTCATTTTATGCTCTCATTTATATATGTATTGCGGAATCTAGTAAATAGTGATAAACCACAACCACATGGTTTAAGCATCCATGTTGACCTACTACGCCTCTTGAAGACGGTTGCATGAAGACACCTCAAAAACGGGGTGTCTTTTTTACGGCTTCGAAAAAAATAGTAAATACATTCCAAACACAAGCTTAATTGCCGAGTCAATATATGCTATCACCTCTAATGGGATATCGGTAAAAATATATCCTACGAAAATATTAATGGCGCAAATAAGACCTAAATATATCATTGATTTTCCATGCACAAAATAATACGGGAAAAAATGCAGTGCGGTCGCCATCAGCGCTCCCAGCCAAATCAATCTCCAATTTTCAGTCGCAAAGAATGGTCCGCCCAGCAAAACCATTAAGATAAATAATAAAATAACGGCGTATAAAGATACTTTCTTTTGAAATTCACTCGAAGAACCGTCAGACAGCCTATTCAACACCTTTTTATTCATGTTGATTGAGAAAAAACTAATAACATATCCAATACTAAATATTTGCATATTTATTATTTGCTTTCCTCCTACTAAAGTAGCTATTGAAATAATCGCCGCTATTACAATTAGCCACAATCCACACGCTCTCTTATAAT
>CBDEJQ010000015.1:0-38053 GCA_965240135.1 uncultured Candidatus Saccharibacteria bacterium | reverse complement strand
GTTACGTACTTTTCTAGCGGCGTACCCGCCAAAAAATTGACCGTCCCATCGATAATAATCTCATCAAACGTCGAGCCATTTTTCCGACATTTTGCCTGGATTTCTTTAACTGCACGCCGCGTTGCCAACTTAAGCGCCTCGCTCATTCCTATTTCATCCAGCTCCTCAGCAGAAACCCAACCCAACGCCCAAGCCGACGCTTGCTCGCGAATTTCCTCGTCGAGCAATTCACGTCGTTTTTTGGTCAATTTTTTACTATCATCAAGCCCCTCAATTTCAGCGCCACCCAAAACCACCGCGCCAATCACCAACGGTCCAGCCCACGCGCCGCGCCCGACTTCATCAATTCCCAGAATCACCCGACAATCTTCCCTTTTTCATCATAAAATCCGCAATAATCCAGCCAATCCAAATTGTTGCCGCGCCTAATGTATTCGCCAAAATATCCCAATTCGTGTCGTCCAATTTTATGCTCGCCAAGCCCATCTTGACCATAAATAATTCCGCCAACTCATTAATGCAGCCCAGCGCCGAAACTAAAGCAAATACTGAAAACGCCATCACCAGCCAATGCGCCCGCCATTTCATCGACGAAACCAAATACACCCAGAATAGCCCCGTAAATAGTCCGCCACCCACAAAATGCGTCGTAAAACTAGTGTCCTGTCCGTCAATTAACGGCGATGGCAAATACCAAGATATGAAAAACAACAAGCACGCTACGTAAAGCAGCCAGCGATATTTTTTCTCATTATCAAAGCCGTTTCTTCTCAAAACATAAGGCGTCGCCACAGCTAAAGTCGTCGGAACAAGGACGGATATATAATGAAATATTGCCATATTGAGATTATAACATGAGAAAACCGCCTCAGATTAAGAGACGGTTCAACGATTAGCCAATAGACAATTACGCGTCTTTATGGCGAGCTGCAACCTCGGCAGCCTTAGCGTCAAGTTCAGCCTGAGCGGCATCTTTTTCAGCTTGTTTTGCAGCAGCAGCCTGAGCAGCTTCTTCCTTCAAGCGTTCAGCTTCCGCTTCTGCCTTAGCGTCATGAATGTCATTAACAGCAGCGCGATCGAAATTCTTAGCCGTCAAGCGAGCTGACTTACCGCTACGCTGGCGAAGGAAGCTTAAGAACTTGCGGCGAACCTTAGCGCGACGAACAATCTCAATCTTCTCAATCAATGGGCTGTGCATCAAAAATGACTTTTCAACGCCAACACCTGAAGCGATCTTTCGAACCGTAATGCGTGATGTGTGCGATTTTTTATTGTCGGTGCGAATAACAACACCCTCGAACATCTGAATACGCTCTTTGTTGCCTTCCTTAATTTTCTGGTAAACACGAACTGTGTCACCACTGCGAGCATCGACAACTGCTTGCTTTTTTTGTGCTTGGTTGATTTTGTTGATTAACTCAAAACTCATAATTTTTCCTATCTTCCGAACTCGCTCCGACTGGCCACGCAGTTGTACCTCTGCGGCTCCACGTCAAACAAGACTCGAATATTTAACTCTCGTACAATTACATAAGATAATAACACAAATCTGAAGAAATATCAATTAAATAAAATTGGAGTATAATATAGTTATGGATTACAATAAATTAGCACTCGAACTACACGAAAAATACAAAGGTAAAATTACGACTAGCCTCAGAGATAAAGAGGAGCTTAATCGCGATAAGCTTAGCGCCTATTACAGCCCTGGCGTCGGCGCAGTCAGCCAAGCAATTGCCGAAAATCCAGCCGATTTGCCAAAATACACTTGGACAAACAATCTAGTCGCCGTAATCTCAGACGGCTCAGCAATTTTGGGCTTAGGCAATTTGGGACCAAAAGCCGCCATGCCAGTCATGGAAGGAAAAGCTTTGCTATTTAAGCATTTTGCCGATGTCGACGCAGTGCCAATTGTGTTAGACGTCCACGAGCCAGAAGAAATCATTGCCACAGTTAAAGCCATCGCGCCAAGCTTCGGAGCCATCAACCTCGAAGACATCGCCGCACCAAAATGCTTTGAAATTGAAGAGCGATTGAAGGCAGAATTAGATATTCCAGTCTTCCACGATGACCAACACGGCACGGCTGTCGTTGTGTTGGCGGGCTTAATTAACGCTGCTAAGCTGACAGGACGAAACCTGGCAGATTGCAAATTCGTGGTCATCGGCGCAGGCGCAGCTGGCACGGCAATCATCAAATTGTTAAATCTTTACGGGGCAAAAAACATCGTAGCGGTGGATAGTCGAGGAATTGTCGGAAAATCACGCACAGATTTGAACGCTGAAAAAACCGCGCTATTGGAATACGTCGACGCATCGCAATCTGGCTCAATTGAAGACGCCATCACCGACGCAGACGTATTCATCGGCGTATCGCGTGCAGGACTTCTCACTCCAGAATTAGTCCAAAAAATGGCGAAAGATCCAATCGTATTCGCACTAGCAAATCCTGTTCCAGAAATTATGCCAGATGTCGCCAAACAAGCCGGCGTCGCAATCATCGGTACGGGTCGTAGCGACTTTCCAAACCAAGTCAACAACTCCCTGGCATTCCCTGGAATTTTCCGCGGCGCATTAGATCACGGAGTTAAGAAAATCACCGATCAGCACAAATTGGCAGCCGCTGAAGCGCTAGCTAACCTGGTCGAAAATCCAACCGTCGATAAAGTCGTTCCAACTGCATTTGATAAGGGTGTTGTTGAAGCTGTCGCAAATGTCATTAGATAAGCCTAAGCACCAGCACCGTCAGCTGCCTCAATGCGCCTAGTCCGCCCAGTAAATACTGGCAATAATTCTTCCTGGTTATTTTTGTCGCAAGCACCCAAAAGCATTAATAAATGAGTTACACCGTTCTCTTCTAGTATCTTTCTCACAGACTCATCATCCACCTTATACACAGCGATGTGCGACACATACATCCTTGGTGCGTCAGGCGCTTGGGTTTTCCAGCTAAAGATACTAAAAGGATACTTATTTTTATCTCGATACCTTAAGGTCGTCCAAGAATCACGTAATCCAGAATCTGACGTTGCAACAATTTCTGCCGCTAATTTTAATTTATTATAAAGAATGGGCAAAATACTCTTCTGCTTTTTCTTGGTCTCATAGCCAGACATTCTGTGTTCAATTCTCTTGGCTGCTTCAGTACGAGCATCGACTACTACCGCAACATCATTACCGCTTCTCTCGATATATAAAACCTTAGCCATTTCATCATCTAACCACGGAAATGTTTCGTGACTATATTACTCTATTGACTTCTTCTAATGTTGTTTCACCGTGAAGAGCCGCCAACACGCCAGCCTGAAGCAATGTCACCATGCCATCTTCTTTTGCAGCCTTTTCAATCGCTTCCGTATGAACATCCTCGACATCGCCGCGCAAGAATTTCTGAATATTCTCGCTCACGACCAGTTGCTCCATTACTGGAATTCGCCCCTTGTAGCCAAACGGAACGTCATCCGTCGGCACCGCACGCCAAAGCTTAAACGTATCCAAATCTGGGCAATCAACATTCTCTGGCAAATCCTTCAAGACTTCTTTCACCCACTTGCGAGTCGCCTCATCTGGCTCATATTCTTCCTTGCTATCATCCCACAATCTCCTCACCAGCCGCTGAGCAATCACCAGCCGAACCGCCGAGCTAAAAATCGGGTTTTGACCAATCATATCGATCATACGACTAAACGCCGCCGCAGTCGAATTGGCGTGAAAGCTAGACAGCACCAAGTGCCCCGTAATTGACGCCTGAATCGCAGTCTTCGCAGTTTCATTGTCGCGAATCTCGCCGACCATCACCACGTCTGGGTCAAGACGCAAAACACTGCGCAAACCATCAGCAAACCTCTGTCCATTTGTCGTATCAATTGGAATCTGAGCAATCCCAGGAATCGTATTTTCTACAGGATCTTCCAGCGTAATAATCTTTCGGTCTGGCGTATTAAGAGCGTTAAGAATGCTATATAACGTCGTAGACTTTCCTGAACCAGTAGGACCAACCATCAACAACATCCCTCGCGGATGAGAAATGACTTCATCGATTTGCTCGCGCTCTTTCTTTGAAATACTCAAGAGATCCAAGTTTAACATTGACTCATCAAAGTTAAACAATCGAAGCACCAAGTCCAAACCATACACCGTCATCACGGCTTCCACACGCAAATTCAGCACATGCGATGCGCCATCTCTATGAATTTCCTGCTGCATATGCCCAGATTGAGGCTCTCTGGAAGCGGTAGAAATATTCGCGCGCGACGCCAAAGTCGCCATAATCACTCGATATCTATCCCGGCTAAGTTCCGCCACCGTATGCAAAGCTCCGTCAACACGCATCCGAATTCGAATCGATTCGCGCTGGTTCTCGATATGAATATCCGACGCACCCAACAAATCCGCTTGATCAATCAAATAATTAAACACGTCATTTGTGCCGACGGAAGCCAAAGTCTGCGTAACCTGCGCCAGAGTATCGCTATCGCCCTCCTTGGCAATTTCAATATTGTCGTAAATCACTTTTTTTGGCGGGTCAAACCTGAGCATAATTGACCGAAACGCCGAACCAGAAATTAAGAAGAAGAAGATTCGCTTGCCGTTTTCAACGTATTGATCTCGCATCCGCTTCATCAACGACTCAGAAGTTTGCGACGTAACACCAAATCGATAAGATTGGTCTTCCTCATTAAAAGCTAATGGAACCAGCCGACCCTTATACATTTCTTCTATCGTCAAAACACCCTTAAGCAAAGGTAAAGTTTCTTCAAATTCCCGCCCGTCAAGATATTGAAGCCCTAAAATTGACGCTCGACGACGAGTAGCTTCCTCATCTTGCTCACGGCGTCGCGCCTGAATTTTATCTTCGTCCATATGAAAATTATACCAAAAAGCTTACGGTTTGACGAGTGATATAATAGTGATATGAATCCAGAAATTACTCTGTTAGTCCACAATATTCGCTCGACGCATAATGTTGGGGCAATTTTTCGCACAGCCGAAGGATTTGGTATAAAAAAGATTATTCTCAGTGGTTACACGCCGTATCCAGAATTGAGTTTATGTAGCAAAGCGCCTGTTTGTGCGCTTGTCGATGGAGAAATTCGATCTGAAGATCCTCGCCTGCCGCATATTCGCGAGAAAATCACCAGCCAAATTCATAAAACTGCTTTGGGTGCGGAGAGTTTGGTGCCGTTTGAGTTTTACGAGGATATCAATGATTGGATTAGAGAGAATCGGCAAACAGAAAACTTGCCAATTATCGCGCTTGAGCAATCGAAAGATAGCGTGATGTTGCCAGAATTTCAGCCGCCTGAAAAATTTGCGCTACTACTTGGCGAAGAAGTCCACGGGATCACACCGGAGCTTTTAGGCAATTGCGACTTCACCGTAGAAATCCCGATGTTTGGTCAAAAAGAATCATTCAACGTGTCGGTCGCAACAGGAATTGCGCTGTTTGGACTAATCTTCCCTGTCAGAAAATAGCTCATTCTAATATTACACTGCTTACATTTGACTTTTTTATATATAAGTGTCATACTATACGCATACTCTTGTCGTCTACGAGAGTTCGCCCTTTGTCATAGAATAGGAGAATTATCTCATGTGGCCTATTGTTTTGTCTATAATTGTTGACCTCAACAAGTCACTATATTGGGTATTACCGTTTGTCATCGTTTGTGCTGTTTTACGTAAAGTGCATATCACCGCTACAATGACCGCCATAATGGCAACCGTGTTCTATCACCTCTTAACATGGACAGCAATCACGATTAAGTGGCAATATATATTATTTGAGATATTTACTCTCATAGTCATAATGGTCGCTCTCGTGCGCATCTATCGTGCGACTGATTACCCAGAAGCGTACCAACACCCGTACGCAGATAAACGCACCCGCCATGCAAATGGTGATTTCATAAAGAATCATCGCGATCATGAGTGAAGATTAGGGGCTTAATGCCCGTCAAGAAAATGGCTTGCTGAGACTTTCGGTCTCGGCCAGAGCTCTCTTGGCGGGCTATTTTCATCACGCCACTTGACTTTATTAAATAAATATTGTAGATTTATATATGGCTTTTGTGTTGCGATTATTCCAATGCAAAAGCAGCCCTTTACAGTTCTGGATAGAAAGGAACGTAACTATGAGCAACAGTTTGTTTACTCTCGTTATCGTGGTCCAGCTATTGCTAATTTGCGCATCACCTGAGTTGGTGATGTTCGCAGAAAAGATTGGTCGTCACATTAGCAGTGATAAGCTAAACTTAGGCCTAGCGGCCTTAGTGCTTATCTTAGCGGCATACATTTATTTCTGGGCCCAGTTTGGGGCCCAGATGAACAGCCTTGGCGTCAACTTGGCGCTGATGCTATCCCAAACTGGAAGTCTGTACGTGGCGTTCTACTCGTACAGACTGCGCGAAGACGACAAGTCTATCGCTCCCTAGGGCTTAAGTCCCGCTGATAGTTAGCCCGCCAGAGCAACCGGCTCCGGCCGGGGCCTCTGTCAGCGGGCTAACTATCACTTTAGAACTACACACTCTTCACCCAGAGTGTTTTTTAATTGGCTTAATAAATTGTCATTAGCATCCACCTTAAATGGCAGGCGCATGGCTGATTTTTCTTTCTCGCCCAGTACTAAAACCACGTCAGTCGTGCCAGCATTCTCACCGCAAACAGACTTCATTTTCACCAACCGTGAATGATCGTTCGGATCTTTAATATACACAAATAACTTTGAAGCGGGAATTTCTGGCGCAACATTAACAGGCGCCGAATGAGTTTTTGGCTGCGGTTTGGCGGCGTCATTCTTTACAGCAGACTTCGGAGAAACTCCATTTTTCTGATTACGATAAGCTTCACGGCGCTCTTTTTTTACAGCAGAGCTAATTTTTGGTGCATCCATTTTACGGCCAGTCGACTCATAGCCATTGATATCGTTATCCGTAATCGCAATAATATCATCGGCAATTAGTTTACTTTCATTGCCCAGATTTCCGTCACGATCTCGAGCTGAATTTTTACCAGAAACTCGAATCACCGCGTCCTGAACCAACTTGGCGCCAACTTTCTCATACAGATTTGGAAAGACAATTATTTCACCCTCGCCGAACTTATCCTCAATTCCCACGAACGCCATTTTCGAACCGCTTTTTGTGACAATTGTACGAACGGTGCTAATAATTCCCCCGACTGTCATCATTCGACTATCATACTCAGGAACTAATTGTGTCAATGGTTGAGTTTGCTCGCTCAAATACGTTTCATACCTATCAAGCGGATGCGCCGATATATACAGTCCCAATAATTCTCGCTCCCACATCAAGCGCTCTTTATCGTCGTGTTTCACAGGAGCCTTCTGGAGATGAAGAGTCGATTGGACGCTCGCCGCGTCATCGCCACCCAACATTCCAAACAAATTGGTCTGCCCGCTGGCGGCTTCTTTTTGGAGCTTGGACGCAAATGACGTAATAGAATCCAGATTGAACAGCAAATCAGATCGATCGCCCATATCGTCAAACGCACCAGACTTAATAAGCGACTCCCAGGCTTTTCTATTGAACTTGCTAGTTGAAACACGCCTAGCAAAATCCTCAACCGACGTAAACGGTCCATCTTCGCGCGCTCGCAGAACTTCCTCGACCGCACCAACACCAACGCCCTTCACCGCCGACATCCCGAAACGAATTTTATTCTCATTCGGCACCACTGCAAACTCAACGAACGACTCGTTTACATCAGGGCTAAGCACACTAATTCCCATGTGTTTGCACTCGGTGATTTCAATTGCCAGACGATCAGTGTCATCATGGTCGCTAGTCATAAGCGCCGCCATAAACGCGTCAGGATAATGCGCCTTCAAATAAGCCGTCCAATAGGCGATCAAACCATAACAAGCGGCGTGCGACTTATTGAAACAATAGTTGGCGAATTCTTCCAGCTGAGTCCAGAACGTTTCCGCAATTTCCTTAGTCGCGCCACCAACTTTAACCGCACCCTCGACGAATTCAGGCTTGACCTTTTTCATTAAGTCAATTTTCTTCTTACCAACAGCCTTACGCAGTGTGTCAGCCTGACCGCCAGTAAATCCGCACCATTCCTTAGAAATCTGCATAAATTGCTCCTGATAGACCAAAATTCCGTAAGTATTTTTCAGCGAGTTTTTCATTCCAGAATGCAAATAAGTTATTTCTTCCTCGCCGTGTTTGCGCCTAATAAAACTGTCAATAAACTGCATCGGACCCGGACGATAAAGAGCCACCATAGCAATAATATCTTCAAACGTAGTCGGCTTCAGTCCGCGCAAATATCGCTTCATTCCCGCCGATTCCAACTGGAACACGCCAGTCGTGTCGCCGCGCTGAAACAACTCGTAGGTCTTTTTATCATCAAGCGGCAACTCCGAAAGATTAATTTCTTTCTTGTAAGCTTTTCGGATAATCCTCATGGCGTTATTAATAATCGTAAGGTTCGAAAGCCCCAAAAAGTCCATCTTCAATAGACCCAACTCTTCAACCTCGCCCATCGGGAACTGAGTCGCCACCACGCCCTTTTGCGCCATTTCAAGCGGGATATAGTTAGCCAACGTATCTGGCGCAATCACCACGCCACAGGCATGAACGCCGTGGCTACGAATCGTCCCTTCCAACTGAATTGCATAATCCAAAACTTCTTTGGCGGTCGGATTATTCTCATATTCATTCCGAAGATCTGCGTCTTCTTTAATACTCACAGACAACGGAATATGTCGCCCCTGGTTTGGCGGCGGAACCAACTTCGCCAAACGGTCACTCTCAGCGTACGGAACCTCCAAAACCCTAGCCACGTCGCGCACCGCCATACGACCAAACATCTTGCCAAACGTTGCGATATTACTGACGTGATCTTCGCCGTATTTTTTTGCACAATATTCAATCACTTCGTCGCGACGCGTATCTTGAATATCGACGTCGATGTCGGGCATAGAAATACGATCAGGATTAAGGAATCGCTCGAATAGCAAACCGTATTTCAGCGGATCAAGATCTGTAATATTCAGCGCATACGCAACAATCGAACCGGCCGCGCTACCACGCCCCGGACCAAAAACAATTCCTTGAGATTTTCCCCAGTTGATAAAATCCTGGACAATCAAGAAATAACCTTCATAGCCCATATTTCCCATCACGCCAAGCTCCATCTTAGCGCGCTCACGAACCTCATCAGACAGCTTCGGAATAATATCGTCAGGATCTAATTTTTCAGCCTCCTCCTTCGAAGCTCCATTGTAACGCTGCAACAAACCTTGATATGTCAATCTAAGTAGATACGAATGTTCATTCTCGCCGTCTGGCAATGGATATTTTGGAATAAGAATTCGCCCAAGCTCAATCTCAACGTCACAGCGATCAGCTATTTTTTTCGTGTTGCGAATAACTTCAGGAAATTCCTCGCCCCAGTGATCAATAATATCGCGCGGATCTGTCAAATGAAGCTCAAAATCCTTCAAGCTCATTCGCTTTTCATCACTGAGATACGAGCCCGTCCCAACACAAAGCAGAATCTCGTGCGCGTCTTGATATTCGTGCGTCAAATAGTGACCATCACAAGTCACCACCATTTCAATATCAAGCTCTTTTGAAAGCTTAATCAAGCCCTCGTTGATCTTCGCCTGCACGTCCCAGTGCGTGTTCGACTTCGGGTGTCCGTGGTCCTGCAGCTCCAAATAATAGCGATCACCAAAGATTGACTTATACCATTTGGCAATCTCACGAGCGCGATCATAATCATCCTCTTTCAACGCTACACCAATTTCACCACTCGCGCAACCACTCAGAACAATCAATCCCTCATTCAACTCCTCCAGCAAATCATGGTCAATTCGCGGCTTATAATACATTCCCTCCAGATTGGCGCGCGTCGACAACTTCATCAAATTATGGAAGCCCGTATTGTTCATCGCAAGCACAGTCAAGTGAAAACGCTGCTTGTCCTTGCCCGGATCGCGGTCAAATCGCGAACGAGTCGCCACGTAAGTTTCAATTCCGATAATCGGCTTAATTCCTGCTTTTTTGGCGGTCTTGTAATAGTCCAAAATGCCGCTCATCGTGCCGTGATCAGTTACGGCAGCAGCCTCCATTCCGAGTTCCTTAACCTTATCGACCAAGTCATAGATCTTAGTCAATCCGTCCAGCACCGAATGGAAAGTGTGATTATGAAGATGCACGAAATCTGACGGCTTCAAAGCCGCCGACGATGATTGTTCGCTTGTCCCCTCAGTCATTAATAACAATTATAGCACGCTATTGACGACGTTGCATTGTCTCAATTAAGTGGTTAATAAAATCAGCCAACGGCGGGAAAATGTCGGCAAATTGCCCCAAAATCCAAATCAATATCGCAATCAATAACGTCGCGCCCAAAGCACTTCCCAGACCAAAGAAAATTCCGCGAACAAAATTCATCCAGTAAACTTGGTGGCGAGATTTATGAAAATCAAAGAACAAATCCTCCAAAATCGCCCGACGAGCACCGTTTTCGTTATCACGAACGACTTTTTTTGCCAACTTATTTGGCTGTTCTTTGGCTGACTTTTTCACTCTTTCTTACCTTTTTCTTTGAGAAAAATTTCGAGAAAAATCCGCTCTTTGAAGCGAAGCTTTTGGCTAATTCCACGCCAATTGAAACCGTACTTACGATTCCATTTAAGTTAGCAATTCTCTGGCTTATCGCCTCCACGTTCTGCTGAGTTTGGCGAATTTGACGCGTTAATTTGATGATAGAAATTGTCATGGCGATCATCATGATGACAAAAATCACCATCAAAATCACTAATATAATAAGCAATCCGTTCATGCTATTTATTATACATTATTTTAGGCGATCCGTCAGATGAGCGCGCAATTTATCGCCGAAGTTAGGATCACGCAGCCCAAAGTCAATCACTGTTTTTAGATATTCCAATTTGTCGCCAGTGTCATAATAAGTGCCGTTCGTAATCTCCACGCCGTAAAAATCAAAACCATCATCAATCATTTGTTGCATAATTGGCTGAATTGTAAACTCACCGTTGCCATCAAATTCTTCCTTGGCTTCGTCTAGATAGCCAAAAATCTCACCTGGAAGTAAATAACTACTAACACTCGCCAAATCAGAAGGCGCATTATCCTTGCCCGGCTTTTCAACGATATTCGTCATTTTTATAACGCCGTCTTTCACTACTTGACCGTTGACGACTCCATAACGATCAAACTCCGCGTCATCGGTGATTTTCTTACATGACAGAACCGCTCCGTCTAAGCTTTCTGACGCCTCAATCATCTGCTTGAAACGACTTGGACTAGCCGCAATAAAGTCATCCGCAAATGTGTAAATCACAGGCTCGTCATGATGAATCAAATGCGAAGCACAAGCCAAAGGCGTTGCGTTGCCGTACGGGCCCTTCTGGCGGATATAAATAAAGTTCGCCATATCAGCTAAATTCTGCACCGCGTCAATGAACGGTTGTTTTTTAGGACCACCAGCGCGCAAATTAGCCAAAAGTTCCTCATTCGGCTCATCAAAATGGTCCTCGATTGCTCGCTTATTCGCACTGCCGATAATGATAATATCTTTAATGCCAGCCTCAACTAATTCCTCAACGACGTATTGAATAATCGGCTTATCAATCAGCGGCAACATTTCCTTTGGCATGGCTTTAGTTTGTGGCAAAAATCGCGTGCCAAAACCGGCAGCGGCGATGATAGCTTTAGTTGGTTTTCTCATATTTCAGCTCCTATTCCCTATTATTTTCAGCAATTCTAAAGTTTCTCGCGAATCAGTTTCTGAGCAAGGCTTGGGTTGGCTTGACCCTTAGATTTCTTCATGACTTGCCCAACCAAATAGCCAATAGCCTTATCTTTTCCAGCCTTGATATCTGCAATTGACGCCGCCGAAGCTGGATCATTCAGAACTTCGTCAACGATTGCAGCAATCGCCGATTCATCAGAAACCTGCAACAAATTCTTCTCTTCGGCAAGCTTACGCGGATTTTTCGCGCCAGCCAAAAGCTCATTGAATAACTCCTTCGCATTCGTGCTGGAAACTTCAGACTTCTCTGTCATTTCAGCCAATTCTATCAAATCGTCAACCGCCACGTGTGTAGATTCATTGTCCGTTTGCGCGTCATCTCCATCAGAAGCCGTCAATGCGCTCGCAAACCAATGCGCGACTCGCTTAGCCGACGCCTCGCCCGACTTTTCCTGAACTTCCAATGTAATCTGGGCATAATCCTGATTAGACAAAAGCGAATTGATAACAGATTTATCCAAGTTCAGCACGCTCCATTTTTTCCTATATTCGCCCGGAAGCATCGGCACTTTGGACTGAATTTCAGTAATCACCTCGTCAGTCAACACAACCGGTGGAATATCTGGGTCTGGCATATAGCGATAATCCTGCGCGTCTTCCTTTGACCTCTGAGAAATAGTTATCTGCTTGTCATCATTCCAGCCTCTGGTTTCCTGAACAACCTCTTCGCCACGCTCCAAAATATCGATTTGGCGCTTGAACTCGTACTCGGCGGCCCTTTCAACACTGCGGAAGGAATTGAGGTTCTTAATTTCTGCGCGCTTTCCAAGCTCCGTCGCACCCCTTTTTGCCACCGAAATATTAACGTCAAATCGCATATTTCCGTGGTACAAATTACCATAAGTCACGCCCGCGTAAACCATCAATTTATGAAGTTCCGAAACGTAAGCTTTGGCCTCTTCAGCCGAATGCATATCCGGCTCAGAAACAATCTCAATCAGCGGCGTGCCGGCGCGGTTAAGATCGACTAGCGAATAGCCGTCATGATGTGTCAGCTTACCAGCATCCTCCTCCATGTGAGCATGATCAATTCGCACACGCTTCAAAGATCCATCTTCCAATGGCGCGTCGACATATCCAGCCAAAATAATCGGATTATACATCTGTGAAGTCTGATAGCCCTTTGGTAAATCTGGATAAAAATAATGCTTTCGATCAAATCGGCTAACGTGCGCAATCGGCGAATTCAAGGCTTTTCCAGCACGAACCGCCAGCTCAACGGCGTGCTTGTTCAAAACTGGCAACATCCCCGGCAAACCAAAGTCAATCTGATGCGTCTTAGTATTCGGCTCAGCGTCACGAGCGTCATTGTCGGCCGGACTAAATAGCTTGGTTTTCGTCGCTAGCTGAACGTGACATTCGATACCAATTGTCATTTCATAATCGTCATATACACTCATTATAATGCTCCCAAATCTTTTAATGCCTGTTCAAAACTCGCCATAGCTCGACGAAAACTCTGCGCCGTTACCGTTACGCTAGTTTCGTGGGCAATTTGATTGCGCAATTTATGTGCCGCCCAAAGCCCATTTTCATCGCTCCAATATCCCTTGCGAGATTTCATACGTTCGCCCATCGTTTCGCCAGCCACGCCGCAGTCGCGCATAGCTTTGTCCAGCAACTTGTCCGCCTTCATTATCGCCATCTGCATACTTTCCGATTTTCTGGTTTCGACATTGCGCAAAATTTGCCGCCAAACCCTCTGGTACATTTCTTTGTCAATTTGACCGCGACCACGAGAAGTCAATTGAATAAAAATCATCAGCAAGGCGCCGATAATCAACGCCGCAACAACTATCGCGACCATCAATCCGTCCATCAAATCTTCTCCACTTCCGAAACTAGCTTCAGCAAGTTCTTATCCGACTTATAATCGCCAATAAGCTGCACGCCAATTGGCAATCCTTCATCGCTATTTCCAGCCGGCGCCGAAACCGCAGGAAGTCCAGCCAAACTTGCTGGCACAGTCATAATGTCCGCCAAATACATTTTTATCGGATCGCTAGTATTTTCCCCAATCTTAAACGCAGGAGTCGGCGCAACCGGCATCAATAGCACATCATATTCGATAAATAACTTCTTAAATTCGTCAATCAACAACGTCCTGGCTTTTTGAGCCTGCATATAGTAAGCGTCAAAGAATCCACTTGACAATACAAAACTTCCTATCATAATTCGTCGCTTATTTTCAGTCATGAAACCTTCATTTCGACTGCGACCGTAAAGTTCCGCCAAAGTTTTTACTTCTGTCGCTCGATGACCATATCGCACGCCGTCATATCGCGCCAAATTCGATGACAATTCCGCTGGCACAATTATGTAATACATCGCCAGAGAATGTTGCATCATACTCAAATCCACCTCTTCAATTTCGTAGCCGAGCCGCTTCAATTTCTCCGCATAATCAAGCGTTTTTTGGCGAACTTCCGCGTCCACGTCATCGGTCATACACTGCTTGACTAGACCTATTTTTTTCTTTGCAAATTCTGGCTGATTATTCCAGAAATCAGGCAAAGTCGTCATATCTTTATCATCGCAACCAGCCATAATTTCCATCACCAAATCAGTATCTTCTGCGTTCGTAGCAAAACAGCCAATTGTGTCCGTACTTGACGCCATCGCTACTACGCCGTAGCGACTAACCGCCCCGTAAGTCGGCTTAATTCCAACTACGCCGTTAAAGCTGGCTGGCTGACGAATTGAACCGCCAGTATCCGTACCAAGCGCAAATGGAACCACGTCAAGCGCTGTAACTACCGCCGATCCACCAGATGATCCACCGGCAACTCGCGTTTCATCCGCAGCGTTCTTCGTTGGGCCAAATGCCGAGTTTTCCGTCGAACCACCGTGCGCAAAAGCATCCAAGTTGGCCTTACCGATGCAAATCGCACCTTCCGCTTCCAATTTTTCAACAGCCGTTGCCTGTAGTGGCGCATTAAAGTTTTCTAGCATTTTTGAAGCGGCAGTCGTTGGCGCACCAAACGCCAAAAAATTGTCCTTCACAACAAATGGCACGCCCGCCAATCGTCCAGAAATCTCGCCAGCATCAACCTTGGCTGCACGCTCCAGCGCACGCTCTTCCGTCAAGCTAAGCAGCGCATTATATTCCTCAATTTCACGCGCTCGTCGCAACGCTTCTTTTACATTCTCGACCGCGCTCTTGCCGATAAAATCACTAATCTTACTCATTACAATACCTGCGGAACTTTCACTTGGTTATTCTGTTTTTCTGGTGCCAAATCGAGCAACTTCTCAACAGGAATTCCCGCCTGAACTTCATCTTCGCGCCAAACATTGCTCAGTCCCGTAACTTGATAAGTCGGCTCAACACCCGACACGTCAAGCTCGCCCAACTGCTCAATATAGCCAATTATATTTTCCAAATCTTGGCGCAGTCCGTCGGTTTCGTCATCAGTCAATGCCAGACTACTCAAACTCGCCAAGTGCTGAATATCGCTGGTAGAAATAGTTATCATACCAATATTATACCACTAAAAAAAGCCGCCCATCAAAGTGAGCGACTTTATTTTTCCAAGTTTTATTACATTGAGTAATCTTGGTAGTTCTTGTAGCGGCTGTAGTCTGATGGAATAGTCTTTGCTGAGCTTCCCGTGTCGTGCGCTTTAACGGCGATTGTGATAGCGCCAGTCAATAGTACGACAGAAGAAGCCACAATCAGCATCAAAGACAAAGCCTTTGACATGTTGCGTCCTTTGACAATTTGACAAATGAAGTAAGCGCTAGTAGCAACAATTGCAAGAGCTAATGCGTATGGCAAGAATTCACCCAAGTACAAACTCTTATAGAATTCGCCGCCGTCACCAACGCCGATAAATAGTAATGAGTTGATCAAAATACTTACCAATCGAGCAACCAAGTCGACAGCTGGAATGATCAAAACAGCCAAACCGCCGTAAGTTACCAATTTATAGACTGTTCGCTTTGTGTAACCTTCACGCTCTGGAACGGCTTTTGATACGCGTGAAAATAGGACTAGCGACAATACAGCCAAAAGCACAGCAAACACTGACGCTGCAACAATTCCTGTTCCCTGAGTTACCATTGATGGCGCGAAAAATCCGCCGACACTTCTTAATAACATTGATGTTGAATTCGTCCACAAACCAAACACCTTGGTTATGATGTCAATCAGCAACATAATTGAAATAATCGCCGAACCCATTGCCAAAGCGTATTCCAAAGTTAGCATCTTCGCCTTGCCCTTATTCGGGTCTTCGTATGCGTATTGTGGATATGCTTGGTAAGCATTTGGTTGCATCGGCATTTCTGGTTGCGCGACGTTTGTTGGCTGTGGTTGTTCTTTTGTTGCCATAATCCCTCCTAATCTAATAATATTTTTATTCTACATCGTATGACGAATTTCTGCAATTAAATCACGCAGTTCTGCCGCTTTTTCAAATTCCAAATTAGCGCTATGCAGTTCCATTTGCGCCGTCAGATCTTTAATCAAAGCCGGATATTCGTCTTTTGGAATTTTCTTCAGGTTAAGCTTTGGCTTTTTATCAGACTCTTTTTGCGGAATAATCGAACGTAAACCATCGTCAATTTTCTTCTGAATAGTTTGCGGCGTAATATTATACTCTTCGTTATATTTCTGCTGGATCGCTCGACGTCGATTCGTTTCGTCAATTGCTCGACGCATGCTATCCGTAACATTGTCGCCATACATAATAACTCGCCCATCAACGTGTCGCGCCGCTCGCCCAATCGTCTGAATTAGCGCCTGCTCACTGCGCAAAAAACCTTCCTTGTCGGCGTCCATAATTGCCACCAAACTGACTTCTGGAAGGTCCAGACCTTCACGCAATAGATTAATTCCAACCAGCACATCATATGTTCCAAGCCGCAAATCTTTCAGAATATCGCCACGCTCCAGCGTATCAATTTCGCTATGCAAATATGCCGTCTTCACGCCGTTTTCCGTCAAATAAGCACTCAAGTCCTCCGCCATTCGCTTGGTTAATGTCGTCACCAACACGCGATGACCTTTCGCAATCGTCTGACGAATTTCCTCCATCAAATCATCGACTTGCCCATCAGTTGGTCGAACATCAATCGGCGGATCAAGCAATCCGGTTGGTCGAATAAGCTGCTCAGCTGGCTTTGGCGAATGAGAAAGTTCATAATCTCCTGGCGTAGCGGAAACGTAAATTGCCTGGTGAATATGCTGATTGAACTCGTCAAATCGAAGTGGGCGATTGTCCAGCGCGCTTGGAAGACGAAAACCATGCTCAACCAAAACTTCCTTACGGGCGCGATCACCGTTGTACATTCCCCGAACTTGCGGCAATGTCATGTGCGATTCGTCGACCAAAAGCAACCAATCGTCCGGAAAATAGTCAATCAAAGTCGCAGGCTGCTCGCCAGGTTCTCGGTCGGTCAAATAGCGCGAATAATTCTCAATTCCCTTCACAAAACCAGTTTCCTTCAACATCTCCAAATCATATTTGGTGCGCTGACTCAGCCTTTGCGCCTCTAAAAACTTGCCATTATCTTCAAACCATTTCAGCCGTTGATTAAATTCATTCTCAATCCCAACAATTGCCTTTTCAATTCGCTCACGTGGCGTCGAATAGTGGCTGGACGGGAAAATTGTCAATTGGTCTGGACGATCCAAAATTTCACCAGTCAAAGGATCAATCTTCGTTAGCCGCTCAATTTCATCGCCAAAGAATTCCACGCGAACCGCAGTATCTTGACCTGCTGGGAAAATATCCACAACATCGCCGCGCACCCGAAAAGTTCCGCGCGCAAAATCGATGTCATTGCGCTTATACTGGATGTCGGTCAATAAGCGGATAAACTTGTCCTGAACTCGGCGCTCGCCAACGGTCAATTTAATAGCCATATCGGCGTAAGTTTCTGGCGAACCAATTCCGTAAATACAACTCACACTCGCTACGATAATCACATCGCGGCGCGTAAGTAGCGCAGAAGTTGCAGCGTGCCTAAGTCGATCAATCTCGTCGTTGATTTTCGAATCTTTCTCGATGTAAGTGTCGCTTGAAGCGATGTAAGCTTCTGGCTGGTAATAATCAAAATAGCTGACAAAATAGTGGACTTCATTGTCCGGAAAAAAATCCTTAAACTCAGAAAAAAGTTGCGCCGCCAAAGTCTTATTATGCGCCAAAACCAGCGTCGGCACATTGCGCTTGGCGATAATATTCGCCATCGTAAATGTCTTCCCTGAACCAGTCACGCCCAGCAAAGTTTGTTCGCGCTGACCTTTTTCCAGACCATCAACCAACTGAGCAATTGCTCGCGGCTGATCGCCCGTGGGCTGATATGAAGAAGAGAGGCGAAATTTATTCACCTCTCTATTTTACTATATTTATGAAAACTAGTCTTGATTATAAGTTTGAGACGAGCCAGAAACTTCACATTTGCCGTCAACCAAGCGGCTCGGAACCGACGCAGACTTCAAGTCTGAACATGACATACCACCTTGCTGCGTACCCGCAACAATTGCAATTTCACCAGTGCCGTTCTTTGGTCCGATAATAGTATAAGCGTTCGTTAAGCCATATACTGCCGCATATTTTCCGTATGCACGGTCGATGATTGGCTCATACACGGAACCTTCACGTTCTGGAATTGGCTGACCGACTTTAGACTTCAAAAACTTCTTCAAAGAACTGTCAATATCCAATTTATCAACATCACTTGCTGAAGTTAAACGAATACCCGTGCCGTCGCCTTTGGTTCGGAAATCTTTATACTCTTTCTTTGCCTCATTTGACGGCTCTTCGCCTTCACCGCGAGTTTTTTCCAGTGAATCAGATGAGTCTTTCTTTGTTTGGCTGGTTTTTACTGAAGCGCTAGAATCCTTATCTTTATGCATAGCGCCAGCAATTATCCATGTCGCCATAGCTACGATAATTATACCCATAATAATCACCGCCGCGATTAGCCATTTATTAGCCGTTGATTTGTTCTCCATAAAACCTCCATTTAGATTGTGTTTTGATTGTATATGATGAACTATTTGCCGTCAACGTATTGTAACCATAGACATTTTATGATATAGTAATAAAGTTAAAATCATAAAATAAAAAGGATAATGATGACACCGAAAAATGTTTGTATTCCGCGCGAATTGCAACTTCAGGCTGCGATGTTCAGATTAGGAAAAGTCGATGACGAAATTCATGCCGGCTATGAAATTCTCCAAAAATATCATAAAACCGTGACTTTTTTTGGGTCGGCCAGGATAACTGAAGATAACGAATATTATCAAAAAGCCAAAGATTTAGCGTTTCAGCTAGCTAAAGAAGGCTACACAATTATCACCGGCGGCGGCGGCGGAATTATGGAAGCGGCAAACCGCGGTGCTATGGAAGCTGGCGGAAAATCAGTCGGGTTCAACATTCGCTTGCCACACGAGCAATCATTAAACAACTATACGACAGATTCGTTCGCCTTCACTCACTTCGCGCCACGAAAAATCGTTATGACACTTCTGGCTGACGCGTACGTTTGTTTCCCTGGCGGATTTGGTACAATGGATGAAATTTGTGAGATTGTCACATTGACACAAACTAAGAAAATGGCGCCCGTGCCAATTGTTCTGTTTGATAAAAAATTCTGGGGCAAATGGGATGATTTTGTGCGCGAAAATATGCTTCCAAATAAGCTGATTTCTGACGGCGATGAAAAAATCTACACAATTACCGAAGATATTCCAGAGGTAGTTAACTTGATCAAAAATCAGCGAACTTGTTGCGACCGATAGCTATTTCTTAGGTTTCGGCTCAATCCAACAAATTCCACCCTGGCATACCACTCGCTCTACGGCTGGATTGTACGTGCGCGGGTGGTTTTTATATCGGCGCGTAATCTCAAATCCCAGACCTCGCTTGCCATACGTTGTTTGCTGCTTTCCCAGGGGCAACTGGCAATGATAATTATTTATAATGTCAATCGGATTAAACGAAATCACTTGCCCATCAACATCCAAAAGCACCCACTCAGAAGCCTTGAACGGCGCCCATTTGTCCACTTTCGGTGCGATAGCCATTAGTGATTGATAGATTTCTTCCGCCGTAGCGTTTGACGGATCTAGGCTTAGAGATCGAATAATCGAGTGCGCTCTAGCCAATATCTCCGCAATCAATCGCACATCACTATCATCTCTAGTCATTTGCCTGAGCTCGGTTAATGCTCGACGCTTTTTCACGTCACCGCCCAACAATTTCCCCAAATTTTGCGCCATTATAATTCCCTTTCTTGAATTGGCATAGCATGAAGCACTGTGCCAGCATACAAAATTCCAGCTTTTGCTCCAATTTTCATAACCACCGAACTAGCATTCGCACTGCCCATAATCACAGAGTTTTTCAAATTGCCGCTTCGTGCCCACTCGCTCAAAAATCCCGACGCAAACGCATCTCCAGCGCCAGTTCTGTCAATTGACGGCCTGTCGTCATACATCAGCGCTCGCACGATAGTTTTTCCATCGCTTGCAATTGAGCCATTTACTCCATCCGTCACCAAAACGACTGGAACTAATCTCAAACCTCTTCTAACCAAGGCTTCCAAATCCTCGCCAGACACCAACTGTTGCATTTCTTCTTTGTTCAAAGTTAAAACGTCAACATCAGACAATAATCCCAGCAATTTATCCTTTTGCGCCAATTCTTTCTTCCCGGGATTAAAGCAGATTTTCATATCACGGCGCTTGGCTTGCTGGAATAATTTGTGAAGCATCGGCATATTTCCCGCCAAAGTTGAAACGTATAGCCAATCAGCATCTTCCTCTGATAAATCAAAGTCTGACTCATGATAATGTGTCGAAGCGCCGCGGTATGTTAAAATTGTTCGCTCGCCATTTGAAGCCAATAATAACACCGAATATCCCGTACTGTATTTTGGTGAATATCGCACCAAATGCGTGTCAATATTTTCCTTGTCCAAATCCGCAATTACCGCTTGCCCCGCTGGATCATGACCGATTGCTCCCATAAAACTAGCGTAATGCCCTTGCCTGGAAAACGTTACCGCGGCGTTTGTAGCGCCGCCGCCAGTCGAAAAATGAATCTGATTTACGTCGGCTTTCGCACCCAAATCCAGTCGCGCAAAACAGTGTTCTGGACTTTCGCAAACTGGCGTCAGTGCGTCCGATTGGCTTAAAAATACGTCTTGAATCGCCGCACCAACGGTGATGATTTTCGCCATTAAACCACCGCCTTTCGCACGGAATTAAACGCCTTAATCTTCGACTCCACTACTTCCTGTATAGCGGCATAAACTGGCGGCATTAATTTAACGATAGCGTACTCATTTGGATTTTCTCGCAGGGTTTTCTCCAAGGTCGTTCGGAAAGCATAGCGCATATCAGAATTGATATTGATTTTAGAAACGCCAATTTTCGCAGCGTCCTCAAAATAATGCAGTGGCGTGCCAGACCCACCGTGCAACGAAATCTGGCAATGAATCGCCTCACGAATGTCAGCCAACAAATCCAAATCCAACACTTTCGGAACTGGATATTTGCCATGCAAATTGCCGATCGCCGCCGCAAAAGTATCAATTCCAGTCGCCTCAACAAACGCACGCGCACCCTCTGGCGTAGAGAAAGTCTTTTTTATTTCCTCGTAATTTATATCTTCCGTATGAACATTTGAACTCCCGCCAAAATAATGCGGCTCAGATTCCACTAGCGCGCCGGTAAACTTGGCGTATTCAACAACTTCACGAGTTTTGGCAATAATTTCCTCATCAGAAGCGTTATGATTTGCCTGAGAAATATCAATATGGATAAACTCATATCCAGCGTCAATCGCTCGTTTACAACCCTCAACCGTCGGACCGTGGTCCAAATTCAAGTACATTTCAATTCCATACTCAGCCTTATAATTGTCCACCAAATCGCGAACGTTCTCTAGACCCATAGCCTTCACTTCGGCGTCAGAAACCTCAACCAACACTGGCGATTGGAGTTTTTGTGCCGCCCGCGCCACCGCAATCAGCGTCTCTTGATTGTCAATATTAAACGCCCCAACCGCAAAACGCTGCGCCCGTGTCCGCTGCATTAAATGACGCGCCCGCGTCGTGTTTTTCCGAATCTCTGAAATCGATAATCCCATACTGCCCCCCCTAAAATACTTATGGTAATTATATCAATTACCGCCCGCTATGCCAAGAGAATTGACATCATGTTGTTTTGGTGATAATATAAAATAACTTTTGCTCGAGACTTTCCTAGGGGCAAAAGAGCCCTTTGGTCTTGAGCGTTTTCTTCTCAGAAAGGAAGAAAAAATGAGCCCTGTCGTAAGAACAGTCAAGTTCATACTCAATGTGTTTATCGCTATTGTCGCACTACTCTGTGCGACATGGTGGGCGATAACCATCTACCTCCTCGTGGCCTACGGGCCACTCGAATCCTTAACGTTCGCGTTGGGGAGCATTTTGCTCTCCGTACTCATTTGCAGCATGATCTATCACGATCGACCGTAAATGAACACGCACCCCGTCAGGACTATTTGCTTTGAGGTCTTTAATCAGATCTTGGCAGTAGCTCCTGGCGGGCTTTTTACTGGAGAAAATTGACAACACTACAAACAATTGAATCGACATCCAAACCGTGCTTTTTCCACAATTCAGACATTTTGCCCGACTCTCCAAACGTGTCATTGATACCAATTCGTTTCATCTTCACAGGCAAATTCTCACTAAGAACTTCTGCCACGCTTGAGCCAAATCCACCAGCGACCTGCCCTTCTTCCGCTGTAATGACGGCTTGGCATTTTTGAGCCGCGTCAAGCACAGCGTCCTCGTCCAACGGCTTAATCGTCGGAAAATGAATCACTTCCGCCTGAATGTCATATTCATTCGCGAGCTTTTCCGCTGCCAACAACAATTGATAAGTCATCACGCCAGTTCCAAACAAGGCAACGTCTTTGCCGCGCCTCAGCGTGTAGCTTTTTCCAATCTCAAAAGTAGATTGATTCAGGAATAATGCCGTTTTTTCTCTTGGCAATCTTACGTAGTTTGGGCGTTTATCTCCAGCCATTGCCGCCGCCATTAGCTTGGCTTCATTAGCATCACCGGGCGCCAAAACCACCATATTAGGCAAACTTCGCATCAGCGCAATATCTTCCAACATTTGATGCGTCGCACCGTCCGGACCGACATTTAACCCAGCATGAGAACCCACCAGCTTAATTGGCTGATTGTTCAGACAAATAGTCGTTCGAATCTGCTCCCAGTTGCGACCCGGACTAAACGCCGCATAGCTGGCTGCAAACGGAATATTTCCCATAGCCGCCAGCCCAGACGCCACGGTAACCAAATTCTGCTCCGCCACGCCAACTTCAATTGCCCGCGGTTTCCCGATTTCCTCGTAAAACTTACCAAAGCCAACACTCTCCATCAAATCCGCACTCAGCGCCACCACCAAATTATTTTTCTTCGCAATATCAACCAATCCTTCGCCAAAGCCAACGCGAATTGCCACAAGTTCTGAATTCTGCCAATTCTCCATTAAGAAACTCATTCGCCGCCTCCTTCACTCAATTGAACAAGCGCCCGCTCCGCCTCCTCGGCGTTTGGAGATTTTCCGTGCCAACGGTAATCGTATTCCATAAAATCAACACCACGACCAGGAATTGTATGCGCAATTATCACGCTCGGCTGTCGAGAATTCTTCGCCTTATCAATCGCCTGAATTATCGCCAAATGATCATGTCCGTCAATTTCCTGCGCATCCCAGCCAAAACTTCGCCATTTATCCGCCAAATCACCTAGCGGCATCACCTTTTCCGTATCGCCACCAATCTGAATATTATTTCTATCAACAATCGCAATCAAATTCGACAGATTATATTTTTTCGCAAACATCGCCGCTTCCCAAATATTCCCTTCATCAAGCTCGCCATCGCCCAAACTACAGTAAACAAACCGCTCAGAATTGCCACCCAAATATTGCAATGAATACGCCATGCCAGCCGCCTGACTTAGACCGCAACCCAGAGGACCGCTAGTTGTTTCAATTCCCGCCAGACTGTCGCGTTCCGGATGACCTTGAAGCTTAGAGCCAAATTTTCGCAAATTAGCCAACTCTTTTTTATCGAAAAATCCTCGCTCCGCCAACGTGGCATATAAAAGTGGCGCATAATGACCATTGCTCATTACGAAAATATCCCGATCTTCCCAATTAGGATTCTCAGGATCTAGTCGCATGGCATGAAAATACAAAACCGCCATAACATCAGCGAATCCCAAGCAACCAGCTGAATGACCTGAGCCAGCTTCGGATAGCTCATGAATAACAGACTTTCGTAATTGTTGCGATATTTTCTTCAATTTCGCTATTTGATCGACATCCATTAAAGCACGCTCGTTTTATTAATCTCCTGTTGCAATCTGGAGAAAATTGTGCGCGGATCTGACGATTTCTGAATAACGCCGCCAACATTCAGAACGTTAACGCCGCCCTGAACCAAACTGTACGCATTATCCACCGCCACTCCACCGTCCCAGCCGATTTCAACACTAGGATTAATAGCCTTAATGAGTCGTATTTTTTCTAGTTGCATAAGACTAGCAGTTCCGCCAAATCGCCCCAACTCACCGCTAAAAATCATCACATGATCTGCTATTTTTATCAATTCCTCAACCGTTCGCGGCACTGTCGGCTTTAATAGTGCTAGCCCCGCCATAATCCCAGCTTGACGGATCTGCATAAGCGCGGTCTTCACATCCCCCGTCGCCTCCGCGTGAATAATAATCATATGAGGTCTTAAGGCAATCAACTTCGGAACATACTCAGCAACATCATTAACCATCGCATGAATATCAATCGTCCAACCTTCCGGTGCCCACAATTCTGGAATGCCAACTGTCAATGTCGGAGCAAACTCACCGTCAGAAATGTCAATATGCACACGCTCAGCAAAACCCGTTATTTTATCAACCTGCTCTTTGTATTGTTCGGCATTTTCTGCCAAAATTGCTGGTGCGATTACAGAGCTACTCATGACAATTCATCCAACTGCGCATTACGCCTATTAAATCGCGGGGCATTCGCGTAAGGAGTGTTCAGCCACGTTTCCACAATTCCCTTCCACGCCGATTCGTTATCTTCCAAAACTCGCGCCGGCAAACATAAAACATTTGAATCGTTATCTTGGCGCGTCATCTTTGCCTCAAACGCATCCCAAATCACACTGGCACGAATTCCTTTGAATCGGTTCGCCGCCATACACATTCCTTGTCCGCCGCCGCAAATTAATATCGCACGCGGATCTTTGCTATCATCACCAATAACCTTTAACGCCGCCGCCTGTGCGAATTGCGGAAAATCGTCATCAGGATTTAATTCTACACCGCCGACGTCTTGAACGTCATAGCCATTCTTAACCAAATAGGCAAAAACTTTTTCCTTCAACATAAAACCGCGATGATCAGATCCGAGGTAGATTTTCATAATTTTAGTATAAGCGTTTTCGGTGATTTTTGCAAGGAAAAGTTAGGTATTTTATCAGAGGTAGAATGTAGCTATTTGACAAAAAGTATTGACATTTCGTGGCTTGTATGATATACATATATTAGCTTTTCAAACCGTGAAAAGCAACTCCCGGGGAGTTCACCCCGGTTGAGGTCGCGGTTTTGAAAGGCCGCACCTCAAGATCTTCCCTAGGAGGATAAATCATGCCCACCACTGCTTTGGCTGTAGTCGTAGCTATCACTCTGATCGCCGGTATGTTTGTGACCTCAGTCACAGCGCTGTACCGTCACCGACTGGTCGCAGCAAGCATGTTCGCGGCAGCCGACTTCGCCGCAATCCACCTCGCACTTATCCTGAGTGCGTGGATGGAACTGGAAGAGATGAGGGCATCGGGGGTACCGTATTACCCGTATTACCCCGGATTATCATCACTATCGACGATAGTGTATGACGCTCCCGCCTATATGGCGATCGTCTTCCTCGTAATCGCCATCGCGATGGTGATCGTCGACAAGATTCGTCGACGCCGCGGCTGAGATGCTCCGCGCCAGCAGAGGCGCGAGACAATAAATGTCTGTAAAATCGTCAATATCTGACGTCCCCGCACTGTCATAGTGCGGGGTTATTTCCTTTTTGGAAGATGGCCTTATTCACTCTTTTTCAGATAATACGCCACATCTGCTACCAACTCGACCAAGCGATTAGAATAGCCCCATTCATTGTCATACCAGACCATAACCTTGATCAAATTACCACCAACTACCTTCGTCAACGGAAGATCAACAATCCCCGAATATGAATTGCCAATGAAGTCGCGACTAACTAAAGGCTCTTCAGAAACACCCAAAATGCCTTGATAAAAATTACTCTGGGCGGCTTTTTTGAACGCGTCATTTACCTGCTCGACAGTCACATCTTTCCTGAGAAGCGCTGTCACGTCGCTAAGCGACACCACTGGAGTCGGTACGCGCACACTAAGTCCGTCAAATTTTCCAGTTAGCTGCGGCAAGGTTTTAGTTACAGCAATTGCGGCACCAGTCGTAGTCGGAACAATGTTTTCGGCGGCGTTGCGGCCTTCTCTAAGATCCTTGGATGGCGCATCCTGAAGCTTTTGGCTAGCCGTATAACTATGCACCGTCGTTAGCATTGACTTTTCAACGCCAAACTCCGCGTCCAAAATCGCCATAACCGCACCCAAAGAATTGGTTGTACAACTAGCGTTAGATACGATTGGCGTCGCGTTTTTTACCTTGTCATCGTTAGTTCCCAGAACGATCGTATCGACTCCCTCAGACTTCGTCGGACCACTGATAACCACACGTTTTGCGCCAGCCGTTAAGTGCTTACCCGCGCCATCTTTATCGGTGAAAAATCCTGTTGATTCAATCACCACATCAATTCCCAAATCTCGCCACGGCAGATTTTCTGGATCTTTCTCAGCCAGCACCTTAACCGACTTACCCTCAATAATCAGCTCGTTTTCCGTAAAATCAACTTGACGTCCGTACTCGCCGTAATTGCTATCATGCTTCAACAAATACGCCAAAGTTTTCGTGTCAGTCAAATCATTGATCGCAACAATTTCCAAGTCGCTCCGCTCGTTCGCAATCTTAAACGCATTGCGCCCGATTCGCCCGAAGCCGTTAATTGCTATTCTCGTTACAGCCATATAGCCCTCCCTGTTAGATATTTTCGCTTTAGCTTTTCCTTATTATACTACAAAGTTGTATAATATAAACATGACGCGCGAAGAGTTATTGTCAATTGCTGAACAAAAATACGACGAAGTGCCAGTATTGGTTTTGGCGAGCGCAATCGATTACGCTACGGAAAAGCACGCTGGACAAAAGCGCAAAAGTGGCGAACCATACATTAATCACCCATTGGCGGTGGCGGGAATTCTGATTGAATGGGGTATGGATATTGATACGGTCGTGGCGGGAGTTCTACACGACACCGTTGAAGATACTGACGCAACTTTGGACGATTTGGAGAGTTTGTTTGGACGCGATGTGGCGTTTCTGGTAGATGGCGTAACTAAAGTTTCACAAGCTCGCGCCGGGATGCGAAATTTGGATAGTTATTTACCGCACACGAAGGACAATTTGACCAAGTTAATGATTGCCGTGGGCGAAGACGTGCGCGTGATAATTATCAAGCTAGCCGACCGCCTGCATAATATGCGAACCTTGCAATTTATGACGCCAGAAAAGCAGAAAAAAATCGCCAGAGAAACAATTGAAGTTTTTGCGCCACTGGCCGACCGTCTGAATATGGGGCGAGTTCGCGTTCAATTGGAAGAGCTGAGTTTTAGATATTTGATGCCGAAAGCTTTCCAGGAAACCAAAAATTTGATGGACAGTCGATTGAAAAAATCGCAACGAAAACTGGATCACGTTCGCCGCGAAGTTGAAGCGCGACTGAAGGCGGAAAAGCTGGTTTTTCAGATGGACGGACGCGTTAAGAGCGTTTATAGCTTGTTTAAGAAATTGGACAAAGTTGGCGATATTGATAAGATTTACGATTTGATTGCCCTAAGAATAATTGTCGACGATTTATCAACTGGATATTTGGTTCTGGGAATTTTACATGATATGTATCAACCGATGTACGAGAGGATTAAAGATTACGTTGCCAATCCAAAGCCAAATGGCTATCAAAGTCTTCACACAACCGTGCAAACTCCGAGCGGACAAATCGTCGAGTTTCAGATCCGAACCAAAGAAATGCACGAATACGCCGAGCGTGGTTTGGCCGCCAGCTTCCATTACAATGAGCAAAAATTGACCGACGCCTATAAAAAAGGAAAAATCGGAACTATGCCAGCCGATTTATCATGGATTCGCGAGCTTCAAGAAGCCGCCGCTTTAATTAGCGAAGGAAAGCGATTCGACTCCAACAAATTCCGAATGAAGCTGTTTTCTGATAGGATTTTCGTGTACTCACCAAAGGGCGACATTTATGATTTGCCTCGCGGAGCATTTCCCTTGGATTATGCCTATCGAATTCACTCCGACATCGCGGCGCGCGCAAGTGGTTTTAAAATCAATGGCGTGATGAAGCCGTTCAATTACAAATTGCAACACGGCGACACGATTGAAGTTTTAACAAGCAAATCCGCTCGTCCAAAACCAGATTGGCGAGACGTCATAATTACGCCACATGCCAAAGATAAATTGCGCTTACAATTATCCCGCTCAAACGGCATTTTACAACAATTAACTGGCGGCGTTTCCTCGCTCTTCCGACACAAGTAACGCTCGCCAGTCTCTCGGTTTTAATCAATAATCAAACGTGATTTATTTTTCGTTCCAACGAGTAATTGATTCGCGGATAATTTGCTTTGCCCTTTCTACGTCGCCGAATCCCTTGACTACTGTTGAATCAGGCTTCTTCAAATCTTTGTAGTGATTGAAGTGGTGCTCAATCTGCTTCAACAATTGTGGAGGCAGATCTTCTAGTGAGTTAATTGCGTTGCCAGTGTTTCGGTCGTCGGCTGGCACAACAATAACCTTGTCGTCGACTTCATTGTCGTCAACGAACTCCAATACGCCAATAACCTTTGCCTCCATAAAAATGCCGGTAGTCAATGGTTCGTCGGTAATAATTAGCGCATCCAATTCATCGCCGTCCTCGTCCAAAGTTTGTGGAATAAAACCGTAGTTTGTTGGCTTTGCAAAAATAGCTGGCTCAACACGATCCAACTGCATCACTGCAAGCTCACGGTTCCACTCGATCTTATGACTTGATCCCTGTGGAATCTCAACAACTACATTTACGATGCCGTTTTCGACATCACCAGGTGTTAAAATTTGATTAAAATCTGCCATTTTTTACTCCTCTCTAGCTTTTTCTTGTAAATATTCACGAATCTGCACCGCAGCTATTGCGCCTTCACCAACCGCCGAAGCGATTTGCATAGTTGCCCCCGAGCGTACATCGCCAGAAGCAAAAACGCCAGGAATATTAGTGTGCAGATGTTCGTCAGTAATGATGTGTCCGCCTAAATCCAACTCAACATCCGAGTTTGTCAGAAATTGCGTGTTCGGAATTAGCCCAATAAACACAAACAATCCGTCAGCGGTAAATTCTTTCTGTTCGCCGTTTTGGGTCGATTTAACGCCGTAAAACTTATCGTCCTTGACAATAATTTCATCAGTCGTTGCACCGATATGAACGGTAATTTTTCCATCATCTACATATTTCTGCAAATCTTTTTGCAAAATGTCACTGGCACGTAACTTACTGCGAACCAACAGATCAATATGACTAGCGTATCGCGTCAAAAATATCGCCTCTTGCACCGCTGAGTTTCCGCCACCGACAACGATTAGATTTTTATCACGATAAAACGCACCGTCGCAAGTCGCACAGTAATGCACGCCTCGACCATATAATTCATCTTCGCCCGGAACACCTAATTTGCGGTAATTCGAGCCAGTCGCCAGCAAAACTGACTTCGCGCGGACAGATTGACCGTCAATTGTCAGCTCTAATTCGCCATCAACTTGCTTCAATTCCGTTACGTCGCCATACTCAATCTTCGCACCAAATCGCTCCGCTTGTTGCTGCAATTCAGACGCCAACTTCATTCCAGTAACGCCCTCGGCAAATCCAGGATAATTGTCAATTTGATCAGTAATCGCCGCCATTCCGCCGACCACGCCACGCTCATATAACGTCGTGTCGACATCTTCGCGCGACAAGTAAATTGCCGCTGTTAACGCGCTTGGACCAGCGCCAACAATAATAACATCTTTAGACATTGAAACCTCGCGATCGATAATATTGCTTCATCACTTCTGGCATTTCCGGCTCTGGAATATCGACTGGCTTTTCAATAGCCATCACCACAAACTTAAGCGGAGAATTTGCAGGAATTTTATCACCCTGAGCCTTGTCGCCATAAGCTTTGTTGGCTGGAATTGTTAATTCACGCACGCCGCCAATTTTCATACCAATCAAGCCCTCTTTCCAACCCTGAATGACTGCAGTATTTGCCGGGCCATCCATATTGAGCGGAGCTTTCAATTTGCCGTCAGCAATTGATTGATCGAAAATCTCACCCTTAGCGTTCCAGCCAATGTAATAAACAGCCAACTTGGTGTCGTCCTTAACTTCAGCGCCTTCACCCTCGACCAAATCTTCCTTAACAAGCTCTTTCACGTCACCAGCTTCAAACGCACCAACTCGTGAGCTAAACTCAGAAAACTTGCCGTAATATTTTTGGCTCAATTCATTAGCCTGAGCCTCTACTTTCTTTTTTCGCTCGTCAGTAGCCTTGGTGTATTCATCCTGAGCTTTCTTAAACGCGGCTTGGTCTTTGGCTTCATTTCCAGGCGCCACCATCATAGCGACAAATCCGCCAACGGTCCCTAAAAACATCATGCCGGCAATAACCCAAATACCTATTCTCTGGCCTTTTGTAGTTGCCATATTCCTCCTTTATTTACCTTTCAATTATAGCAATTTTTATCAAGCGCGACAATCACGTTAAACCTGAGCAGCGTCGAATTCTTCCGCAGTCATCGCGGCAATCTCCTCAATAATCGGCGCAATGTCTTTATCTTCCAGCGTCCGCTCAGCGCTCGTAAACTTTACATTCAAAGTTACAGTTTTTGTCGAATCGTCATTTTTTGGCTGATATATCGCAATTGGCGTTATGCTAATTTGTAGCTCACCGTGTTTTTTCGCAACTTCTTCAGCGCAAGCATAAACCTTCGCATAATCAACATTCGAATCCATTTTCAATGAAATGTCTCTGGTGGTCGATGGAAAACGACTTAACGGCTGGTAATTATAGCCCTGATTTTTACTCAGATTTTTCTGCAATTTTTCAATATCAATAGAAAACGCCGCGGTGTAATCTGGCAATTTGAAATTACGTCGAGCAGACGGAACCAACTCGCCAACAATCCCCAAATTGTCACCATTCTTCGCCACAATCCAAGCACTGCGTTTCGCATCAAACGGCGCTGGAACATCGCTGTCAGATTCCGCAATCTTCACAAAATCAACCTCAACACTCAAATCTTTCATCAGCCTCTCAGCAATTTTCCTCACCTTGTAAAACGGCGCGCCAGCTTGAGGTTTTTTATTTGCATAAACTCCGTCAATGAAAGTCTTTTCAATCGGCAAATTTTCATCGTTAAAACCTAATTTCTTATCGTGAATTTTGCCAATTTCAAACAACATAAATTCGTCATGCCCAGATTTTACATTGGCGTGAACTTTATCCAGCAAACTCGGCAAAATGCTAATTCGGTAATATTGCAAGTCTGGACTAAGCGCGTTACTCAAGCGATACGCACGGCTCGGGTCTTGGTCGGAATTTTTCAAAACTCGCTCATGAACAAAGCTATATGTCAAAACTTCATTCGCTCCAGACCTAGACAAACTTTGACGAATTCTCTGCTTCAATTCACGACGCTCATTCTTCGGCGCAGGCTTGATGCTTCGCTCTGGCAAATGACGCGGCAATCTATCAAAACCGTATAATCGCCCAACTTCCTCAACAATATCCTCAGGAAGCTCAATATCTGTTCGCCAAAATGGACTGTAAACCATCACGCCAGCTTCGCCATATTTATTACCATCGTCAACGATAAATTCAACATTCTTTAGTAGTGCTTCAATCTCATCCTCGGCAAAGTCAACACCCAGACGTTCTTCGACAAACCTTTTAGGAATCAACAATCCACCGTGCCAGTGCTTACCATCGACCAACACTTGTCGCAATGAAGAATGATTCTTAAATAGCATAGGACTAGCTTGCTCACCACCAACCATACCAATTAACCATTTTAAGACAGGGTCAATTTGTGCTGGCGACTGCCCCTTATTGAAACGGGTCAGGGCGTCGGTGAAAATTCCGTGATGCATAGCCGTGCGACGTAGCGCGTACATATCAAAATTGGCGCATTCAAGGACAATGTTCTTCGTTTCAGCCGAAACTTCCGTATCAGCGCCGCCCATAATTCCCGCTAGCCCAATCACACCTTCGCCATCAGCAATGACAATATCGCCAGACGTCAATTCATATTCCTTGCCATTAAGCAAACCGACTTTTTCGCCATCGTGCGCCATTCGCACGCCAAGTTTATGTCCACGCAACTTGTCGTAATCATAAGCGTGAGTCGGCTGCGCCGTCATAAACATCACATAATTCGTTGCGTCAACAATATTGTTAATTGGCTTTCCACCCATCGCGACTAATTGACATTGCAACCACAACGGGCTTGGATGAATATCTACATTTTTTATAGCAATCACAGAGAATGCGGACGCAAGCTCATTGGCTTCATTAAACACTTCAAGCTCTAAGCCATCGCTATCTGCGAATTCTTGAATAGCATTATACCAGTCAGGACTATTAAACTGCTGATGAAAAATGCCAGCAATTTCGCGCGCCACACCGAGTTGCCCAAAACAATCCGGCCTGTGCGTAAACATCTTATTCTCAATTTCCAGCACGTAATCATCCAGACCAAAAACTTCAGCAAAACTTGCGCCAGCCTGAAGCGTAACGCCCGCCGGAATATCACGCTCATTGATCTCGATAATTCCCTCGTGATCCGTGCCAATCGCCAGCTCGTCAGCCGCCGCCAGCATACCCTGGCTTAAGATTCCACGCAGCGGTCGCGCATCCAGTACGAACGGCTCGGCGTCATCAAAACTTGCCGGGACGGTGCTTTTTGGTGGCAACCAAATTGCCCACATATCAGCATGAACATTCGGCGCACCACAAACCACTTGCACGTAACCATTGTCATCCCTTGGAACGTCCGCTACGCCACCATCGTCAATTTTAGTCACGCTCAAACGATCCGCATTCGGATGCTTTTCGCACTCAACAACTCGCACAATGCGCGCGCCACCATATTTGGCTTTCAGGTCAATCACTTCCTCGACACCACCAAGTTGCTGATTGACACGCGCCACCAGCTCATCAACTGGCGGCAACTCAAAATTAATCAATTGTTTTATAAGATTTAAGCTAACTTTCATACTGATATTAATTATATCATTTTACCGGCAAGTAATCGACCTTAGAAAACTACAAATAACAAAGGTAAAATTGCTCTAGGGCAAAATACAGCCATCCTTGAACAAGCGGGAGACAATCCTCAAAGGCACTCCTCTCTTCAGACTTGGAGAAGGGTCATCCCCTGAATTATAATATAGCTATGGATTACGATAGATATCTAGAATTACAAACTCGCCTAGAATGGTTTTACGATTTTCATCCAGAGTTTTTTAATGATATTTCGCCCGAACAGAGGAAACTACTACAGAATACGTTCCTGTACGATGCGCCCGACGAACACTATCCGAAGTCATTGCGGGATTTTTATGATAAGAATATTGACAACCAACCAGCACTTCAGAATGATATACTCTTAGCAGTAGATACTTTATATAAAGTGGCGGGAGCTGGGAGTTTGTTTGATTATGATGAATAAAGCTTTTGCTTTGTGTGCGGCAATGACGTCCTGCTGTTCTAGCGCAAATTGCCGCGATTCACGCATTTTTAGTAGGCTTTGTTGCGCGTCCAAGCATCGACATGTCCATTTTCTAATTCAGTCAGCGTTATCTCAAAAAACTGCGCCGCCGCGTTGGTCGAACGCTTGATGGCAAATCCACTCAACATAATCGTCGACATACACAGCAAAATCAGCGTTTTGAGTTTTTCCTGGTGATATACAACCAGGCACGTTGCATGAATGACATAGGCCTTTTGATATTAGTGTAGTAGGGTGATGTGAAGGTAATGTGAAATGAGCAGGTCATCTAAGTTTAATCTCTTATTTTTTTCAAGATATCAAATACACTTCCAAGAAAAATAGGCTAGTTGTTCGGTATCTTAAGTCAGATACCAGGTACACTAGCCCAAGTCACTTGCATTTGTTCAGGTGGATTTCTCCAGCCTAGAGGATGCGCACCTCCCTCGTTGTCCTACTTTTGAACCTCGATGACGTGAACACCAAGATTCTCCTTGTGGCCAGGGTAGATCTTACGAAGGAGACGGAGAGCCTCCCTCTCGCTCTCTGCCTGCGGCACGATTTGCTGCCACGGCTCAGCCGCCAGCATGTCGGCGAAGCTACGGTAAATACGTATCGACTTGATCCGTACCACGCCCGATGTGTGACCGGTCTCGAGCTGTAGCAGCTCACCAGCCTTCAGCCGCTTGATGCTGTTATAGCCGACTCTCACCTCGAGAGTCTTCTTGCCGGACATGATTGCGTCGTAGTATGGACGCTTGATGCGCATCTTACGCATAGGCACTCCTTCCTTGTTGAGACTGATTCCCCACTGCTGAACGACGCTGGCAGGCGCATACCCTCCCGGGAACACGCCCTCCAGGCTCCAGCCGTGACGCTGGAGACAGACGACCTGCCATGGCTTAGGGACGAGATGGATGTACAGCTTGCGACCGTAATCCTCCAACAAACCTTGAAGGTCGATGACAAGTGCCTCGAACGCAGCCTCCGATGAGGCCACCAAAGGCATCAGCTTGATAGGCTGACCCTTCTTCGGGGTCGCACCAACGACACCAACAACCTGACCGTTGCACTCAGCGACAAAGATAATCTTGAACTTGACGTTCACGTCGCCAGATTCCATACGACGGTAGCCAGCGAAGAGGGCGTCAACCCAACTGTCGTCCACTCCTTCGAAGTCGTCACTCGTCTGCGACAGGATGAGAGCTCGCGCACCGTCAGCATGCTGACTCTCGTTAAACGGAACCACAGAGATGTTAGGCGAGTCGAACCCCGCCTCGTCAACGAGCTGCTTGTACAGCATGTGCTCATCGACACCAATCTTGTAGTGGTCCTTCGCCGTGCCAGTGACGCGGAAGCCCTTCCGGATGAAGAATTCCAGCGCCTTTTTGTTCGGTTCTGCCACAGTGCAGTAGATCTGCCGAGCACCATGGCTTCGGGCGAAATCTTCGGCGTGCTTGAGCAGCATACTTCCGACGCCCATCTTTCCTCGGTACGCCGTGTCAACAATGAGAGGGCTGATCTTGACAGTCCCCTGTTTCTTGTTGACAACATGAATGACACCCACGGGTTGTCCATCACTCTCGGCGATGAACATGTGCTGTCCGACTGAGAACTGGCCGACGTGGTCAACACCGCCTGCCATGTGCGCATCAAAGATACGCCGTGCGTGTGCATAGTGGTCACCGTCATAAAACGGTGTGAGCGCCCGGATCATAAGATCTGCGACGAAATCGAAATCGTCCGCCCTTGCCGGACGTACAATGATATCATTGACTAGCGCTTCAGTCATAGTACACCTTCCTGTGATGACTACGATTTTTAGTGTAGCCTGATAGGATGGTCATTATTATATCATTAAAATATTTCAAATTCGATACCTATCACGCCATTTTCCAGCTGGTCGCTGAGAGAATAAAATTCAGAAATTTGATTTTCTAACCATTCGACATTATCACCGCCGAACTTTCGCGGATTATTGTGAGAAAATAAGTCACGAAATGTCGCGCATCTAAGCAAACCAACAACCTCAGCGGTAACAGTTTGCTCGGAATTATCTCTATTTGTAAAAATAATCCGATCCCCGATCTGGATTTTCTGTCGTTTGGCGTCATATAGTCGCGACTCGATGGTCTTATTGCCAGAAATAATAGCGTTAAACGGCTCAGTCGCCAATTTTAATTGGTGTGTGGTCATAAAATTATTTGCCTTTCTTGCTATAATTAAACCATCATATAAATAAATATTCAAATATCTACACTTCCATAAGAAAGGCTATCAAATGACCAAAAAACTACTAGAAATCGAGCGCAAGCGCCATCTAACGGGCAATATTGAAGAGCTAATCGGGCGGTTACGAAACATCGGTTTTGGACTAACGAGCAATCTTCGCGAAATTGATACGTATTATTCTCGTCCTGATGTCGACTTTATGCAGACGGTCGAATGCTTGCGGATTCGCCAGCGTGATAGTTTTGCTGAGGTAACTTATAAGCCAGCAACGACCGCCGCGACGCATACGGAAAATAATGTAATCATTAAGCCCGAGACAAACCTACCAATTCAGCCCGAAGATGCAGCAACCGCCAAGCAGCTACTGACAAACCTCGGTATAGTGCAACTGGTCGAGGTCAACAAATATCGTCGCTCGTTTCAATCCTCTGATTTTCCGCAGGCAACGGTAGCCATCGACGAAATCAAAGGCGCCGGAACTTTCGTAGAAGTTGAGGTTTTGTCGGATGATGAGACTGGCGCACTGATGACGATTAGTGAAATTGAAGCCAAACTCGGTCTAAATTCAATGGAAATTGTGACGCGACCTTATAGAGATATTTGTATGGGCTATTAAGAATATCACCACAAACTTCACAACTCCACTCGCAACCAATATAATATACTCATGAATACTTCACGGAAAAATCGCATCATAAAAATTACTATTTGGGTAGTCTGCTCAATTGTCATTATAACCGCCTTACTAGTCGCCGCAGCTTTCTTTTGGCCAGCAGCATCCAAGCAATTGCAATCTTCAAGCTCTGAAAAATTGAGTTACAACGATGCCATCGCCGCTGCAAATCGCACTGTTAGCGAAGACACTTCAAATACCGACGTTAGATCAGAATGCCGATCGATTATTAAAACCCATGGCAAAAAAACCGCCAAAGCCGTCATGATGATTCACGGCGTAAGCGCATGCCCACAGCAGTTCGCAGACTTGGGTGACACCTTTTTCAATGCCGGCTATAACGTCTATATTCCCCGCGTCCCCAGCCACGGTCTGACAGACAACAAACGACACGGAGAAATCACCATTCCAGCAATGGCACAATTTATGAACTCCAGCACCAGCATAATTAGCGGTTTGGGCGATGAAACGGGAGTTGTCGGACTTTCTGGCGGCGCAAATATGGCGACTTGGATTACTCAGTACAACAGCCAAACCATATCACGAGCGCTACTTCTATCGCCTTTTTATCAGCCTTCAGAGTCGGAAACTCCTTCCTGGAAAATTCCGCTTTTACGAAATCTTTACGGACGCAATATTTTTCCAGATTCGTTCACGGGTAGCAATTTGTCATATCGTGCTCTTGGAAAATATATAATAATCGCCAATAACTATAAATCCGACCTAAAAGCTCCAGGATTAAAATATGTCGGGGTTGTAACGAGCGAAAACGACACCGCAATTGATAAAAATCTCGCGGTCAACATACCTAAGCAAATGGCTGCAGCTTCTGGCGCCAAATTCCAATATTATTCAATTCCGGCCTCATTTGGTATCGGTCACGACATTGTAGCCTTGAATCAAGACGAGGTTAAAAAGCACGCCGACAAATTATATCCGTTCTATCTGAACATGTATGAAGGAAAAGACGTAAAATTAGAGGCAAAATAGAAAATTACTATTTACCTTGCGCAGCTAAAATTCGCGCCTGAATCTCATCCAATTGAGCGTCATCCATTTTTGGACCGTCAGCCGTGGTTAGCCAACCAGGATATTCCTCATAAAACGCTTGCTCGTGCGACACTGGCGAACCAATTCCCTTTGCCAAATCACCATGAAGCGGCATCAATTTGGCGTGCACATGCGCCACGCCCGTGCCCTCAAAAATCAGCGCTACTCGTGGAGTGTCAAACGCTTTTTCCAAAATACCAGCAACTTTTTTCACTGCCAGCATCATTTCGGAATATAAATTGTCATCCAAAGAAAATACGTAATCTCCCGGATTCTGCTTTGGTATCACCACGGTAAAGCCCGGCGTATTCGGAAA
>CBDEJQ010000014.1:0-2398 GCA_965240135.1 uncultured Candidatus Saccharibacteria bacterium | reverse complement strand
CGCCGGATGAAATAACTCGCCGGTTCATTCTTCAATAGGCACGCCGTCGCACGCATACGGTGCTTCGACTGCTTGTAGACATACGGTTTCAGGTTCTCTTTCATTCCCCTCCCGGGGTTCTTTTCACCTTTCCATCACTGTACTAGTTCACTATCGATCGTATATTATATTTAGCCTTGGCTGGTGGTCCAGCCAGATTCAAACAGGGTTTCTCGTGCCCCGTCCTACTCGATAAAACATACATAAGGTCAGCGTCGTTTTCATATACACGGCTTTCACGTTCTTTGGCTAGTCATTCAAACTATTCTACTAACCACGCCGATTTCTTACCTTACTAACTGTTGATAGCCAGTTATCGCAAATCAGATTATTTGAATGAATCAAATTCTCTGACTTGGTCATATGTAATATCACAACCCCTTATAAGTATTCGTCTATCAACTTATTTGCCTAAATTAATAGGCAAAAACTTAAAAGGTTTGGGCTGTTGCGATTTCGCTCGCCACTACTTTCGCAATCGTTATTTACTTTCTCTTCCTCATCCTACTAAGATGTTTCAGTTCAGATGGTTCCCGCTCGCTTGCCTATGTGTTCAGCAAGTGGCAACATGACATGACTCATGCTGGGTTTCCCCATTCGGAGATCTCCGGATCAAAGCTTGTTGACAGCTTCCCGAAGCTTATCGCAGTCTTCCACGTCCTTCATCGGTAATATACGTCTAGGCATCCATTTAGCGCCCTTGAGTACCTTTTTATGCATTGACTTAACTAGTAGTTGCTACTTTGCAATTACTACTACCGTCAATTAAAAACTCAATTTCTTTTACTCTCAAATTGTTAATGATCAGTGCCTCACACATTTGAGTGCACAATTGACAAGTCAATAAATTGACAAATCTATCTACACTCAGATGTTTTTCCACTGCCCTCGCACGTTTTGCAGTGTATTGCCAGAGGTTCGTTTGAACATTCGCCTAACTAGTAATTAACTATACAGCAGCTGAGATTCTTTTGCAAGGGTTTTTTCAAAGTTTTTTCGACTTTTTTTGCTTTTTATTAAAATCAGCGCCAATCGCCTCAGAAATATTAGAAAAACCGTCATTTTTTAGCAGCTGAGACAGCTCGCGATTTATTCGCCCAATTAGCTGCGGACCTTCAAAAAACAGCCCAGTGATAAGTCCAACTAGACTAGCGCCCGCTTTAATCTTAGCGTATGCATCTTCGGCCGAAAAAACTCCGCCAACACCAATAATAGTCAGTTTATCTCCATAGTTTTTATATGTATGCTTAATCAATTCTAAGCTATGTGCGCGAGTAGGTTCACCGCTTAATCCACCCCTAATGTCATCAGTCAAAGGATCTTTAAGATCTACCCTCTCACGATCCTTTATTAAATTAGCGACCGTTACACCCTGAATATTATGCTCAACAATAACCTTTAATAGCGAGTCGAATTGCTTCAAATCATACAAATGTGGCATTTTAACCCAGAAAGGAACATTTCTCTCTACAGAATCTAATTCACTCAATAAAGTCTCTAGCGTATCGGCATAGATAAACGGCTCCTTACCAGCATTCGGACAAGAAATATTAATCTCTATAACACTAGCCAGATTGTTTTCTACGATATAACTAACCGCTTTTTTTACATCCCAAATTATATATTCCTCAGGAACGACTGGCCCAAATTCGTCTTTCGTGGATTTATCAGCAATAACAGCCACAGACACAACAGTCGGCATTGATTTAACTTTGGATCTATTCAGCTCAATATAGTCGCTAATCTTCTCTAATCCATAATTTGGCATACCAGCATACACAACTACAGATTTGGTGTTCGGCAATCGATGAAACCACGGTCGCAGATTTCCCCTTCTCGGCTCCATAGTTACAGATCCGCCAGAAGCAAAGCCAAATCCAACATCTTCCATTAAGGGTGACAGTTGTACATTTTTATCAAAGCCTGCTGATAATCCTATTGGGTTATTAAATACGACTCCATCAATTTCCTGCTGTAGCGACTTGTCCTGAAAGTTCCATAATTTACGAATAGCCCACCTAACAGGAGGGAATGCTTGCGCCACGCGTCCACAAAAAATAATTAGTTTATGCGTAAAGTCTGGTGTTAATAAAAATAATATTGGCTTAACAATATGCTTATACATATTCTAAGAGTATAGCTATCTATGCTTTATTAAGCAAGGTTACTTGCAAATAAAAAATCGCCTACTCGGCGATAATCCTGACTATCTATGATTGGTGGGCGCTGAGGGACTCGAACCCCCGACCCTCTCGGTGTAAACGAGATGCTCTAGCCAACTGAGCTAAGCGCCCATATTAAAAAATATGGTGGGCGATGAGGGACTTGAACCTCCGACCTCGTCATTATCAGTGACGCG